>DAOTZP010000421.1:0-1981 GCA_034434265.1 Anaerolineales bacterium
AAGCGGCACAAACGGCGTCACAGTCGGCGTGGGGGTGTCGGTCACAGAGGGGGTATGGGTTATGGTCGGCGTAAGCGTAATGGTTGGGGTGAGCGTAATCGTCGGCGTAAGCGTGATGGTTGGGGTAAGCGTAATCGTCGGCGATGGGGGATAATACACATAAATCCACTCTTCGCCGCGCAATGGCAGCCAAAAAGAGCAGGAAAACATCAGCAAAGCAAGCAAAAGCAACTGTACCGCGCCCATGTTTCGCTGGCGGCGCAGGCTGTAAAAAGCAATCCGGCGGGCGGAACGCAAAATGGAAAACGCTGAACGCACCACCAAAACAGCGGCAATGGCAATCAACACCGCCGCCGCAATCACTCCGCTGTGAATATCCATGTTTTGATTATAATGCAGCCATGACAAACTCCATCACTCTTCTCAAATTAGGCGGGTCGTTAATTACGGATAAGGATACGCCCTACACCCCCCGATTGGACAAACTAAAAAGCCTCGCGCTGGAAATTAAATCGGCATTGGATTCAGACCCAAGCCTGTGTCTCATCCTCGGACATGGCTCCGGCTCGTTTGGTCATGTGGAGGCGAAAAAATACGGCACGCGGGACGGCGTTCCTCATCACCCCCCCTCTCCCAATGGGAAAGGGACAAGGAATGAGGATGAAAAGAGATATTGGCACGGCTTTGTTCAGGTGCGCTACCAAGCCGCCGAACTCACTCGCTACACCCTGCAAGCCCTTCTGCAAGTTGGGCTTTCCGCCATGCCGTTTTCGCCCTCCGCTTCAATGGTTTCAAGCGGGCGCAAAGTAACGGCGCACAATATTCTGACGATACGCAAAGCATTGGACGCGGGTCTGCTGCCGGTGGTGCATGGCGATGTCGCCTTTGATGAACAGCTGGGGGGGACGATTCTCTCCACCGAAGATGTGTTCGCGTTCCTCGCGGAGCAGTTCCCCATCCAGCGGATTTTGCTGGCGGGCATTGAATCCGGCGTGTGGGCGGATTTTCCCGCGCGGACAAAACTGGTGAAAGAAATTGTGTTCGAGGAATACGAAGCCATGAAAGCGGGCATTGGCGGCTCGGCAAGCACGGACGTGACGGGCGGCATGAAGGCAAAAGTGGAGGAAATGTTCTCGCTCATCCAAAAAAATCACGGCTTGACAGTGCAAATTTTTTCGGCGGAAGAGGAAGGTCTGCTGACTCGGGCATTGAAAGGCGAAAATGTGGGAACGTTGTTAAGACAAATGAAGTGACAAAAAACGTGATTATGTTCTCTTGCTTTTTTTGTGAAAAATTGGATAATAGAAACGTTGATTATATATAATCTTAAGGAGACTCTATGGCTACGAAAAAACCTGTAAAGAAAGCCGCCCCCAAAACGGCAAAAAAAGTTGTCAAAAAGGCTGCGCCCGCAAAAAAGGCGGCATTTCAGCCAACCAAATTGAAACTGGTACGCCCCGTCCCCTCTGATATTGAAATCGCCCAGTCAGCAAAACTCAAGCCCATTACGCAAATTGCCGAAGAACTCGGCATTCGTCCAAACGAATTGGAATTATTTGGTCCATACAAAGCAAAAATCAAACTCGAAATTTTGGAACGCTTGAAGAACAAACCGAACGGCAAATACATTGACGTGACCGCCATCACCCCAACTCCGTTGGGCGAAGGCAAAACCACCACCACTGTTGGTCTTTCTCAGGCGCTTGGCGCGCATCTCGGCAAAAAGGTGATTACCGCCATTCGCCAGCCTTCGCAAGGTCCCACGTTTGGCATCAAGGGCGGCGCGGCAGGCGGCGGATATTCACAAGTCATCCCGATGGAAGATTTCAACCTGCATCTCACAGGCGATATTCACGCCATCACCGCCGCGCACAATCTGGTTGCCGCCGCGCTCGATGCGCGCGTGATGCATGAAAAAATGCAGGACGATGAAAAACTCTTCAACGCGCTTTGCCCCCCCAACAAAAAAGGCGAGCGCAAG
>DAOTZP010000422.1:0-8859 GCA_034434265.1 Anaerolineales bacterium
TTCGTTAATGCGGGGGCGCTGTCTTCGTTGTCCATTCCGCCGCCGGCGGAGGCCGCCGCGTTGCCGGAAAAAGTCACGTTTGTCAGCGTTGGGCTGCTGGCATTGTAATTAAACATCCCGCCGCCACTAAATGCCCCGCTGCCGGAGAAGGTCAGGTTTGCCAGCGCGGGGCTGCCATTATCGTTAAACATCCCGCCGCCGCTATTATCTGGCCACGTTCCATTCGCCTTCCCGGCGGTGATGATGAATCCGTTCAAGATGGCGGTATTGTTTGTGCCGCTGCCGGTAACGACGTGATAACTGTTATTACCCACAATGTGAGCGGTCGTTTCAGCAATATTGTTGCCATCCATGTTGGTGTCGTTATTGTCAATGTCGCCGCTCAGGATGGTCTTTTTGGTGTTCCAGTTGCGCTGGCTGAGCAAGGTCTCTATCCCGGCAAAGCCGCCATACACTGCCACGCCGTTCTTCAGTTGAAAGGTGTCGGTACGGTTGGCGCCGGGTTTATGCACGCCCTTTTTGACCCAAATCTGGTCGCCGCTGGCGGCGTTGGTCAATGCGGTTTGCAGGGCGCAGGCGTTTGCCCACGAGGAGCAGTCGCCGCTGCCCACCGCGCTGGGGGCGGCGTAGAGCACCCCTGCCGCTTGCGCGGGGCGCGCCGGAAACCCCGCAACAATCAGCGCCGCCGCCAACAGGGTGGCAAGAAAAGAATGAATGCGTTTCAACATATCAGCCTCCTGATGAATGGATGTGCTGTTTCCTGTATAGCGGCTTGGCTTATGTTATGTGAAGATGACCGCTGACCACAGGCAGTGTTAAATTGTTGAAGAGCGTAATTCCACTATATGATATTTTTTACGGTTTTTATCCAATTTTGTCAATCAACGGAATATCCCCCAAAACGGTTAATCTGATTTGACCGAATAAAAAACCGTCCCGAAGGTTCGCAAGTCTTCGGGACGGCTGGCGGACAGCATTTCACGTTCATTCCAAAACAAAATTATCAATCAACCGCGTTTTGCCGAGCATCACCGCCATTGAAAGCAGCGTTTTGCCTGTAATTGTCTCCAACTCTTCGAGAGTTTCATAATCGGCGCATGAAACGTATTGCGGCTGCGCCAAAGGCTCGCTTTGCAGGACTTCCTTCATGCGGGCGCGGATTCGCTCCGCGTCTTTTTCGCCCGCCTCAAACAGTTCCCTGCCCGCCGACAAAGCGCGGAAGAGAACAGTCGCTGCGGCTCTTTCCTCCGCATTCAAATATTTGTTTCGGCTGGACATTGCCAGCCCGTCCGCTTCGCGCACTGTCGGGCAGACGATGATTTCGATGGGGAAGTTCAAATCGCGCGTCATTTGGCGAATGACCGCCGCCTGCTGCGCGTCCTTTTGCCCAAAGTATGCCTTGTGCGGCTGCGCGGCGTTGAATAACTTTGTCACCACTGTTGTCACCCCGCGAAAGTGGGTGGGGCGCATGGCGCCTTCCAGCCGCTGCGTGAGGGTGGTCACCTCCACCCAGGTTTGGAATCCTTCGGGGTACATGACCTGCTCGGAGGGAGTCCAAACCGCGTCCGCACCGAGGGGGGCAATCAGGCTTAGGTCGCGTTCCAAATCGCGCGGGTATTTGCTCAAATCTTCATTTGCGCCGAACTGTGTGGGGTTGACGAAGATGCTCACAATGACGTGGCTGCATTCCGCTTTGGCGCGCCTTATCAGGGAGAGGTGCCCCTCGTGCAGGTATCCCATGGTGGGAACAAAACCGACTGTGCCTGTCATTTCCTGCCGCGCTTTTCGTAATTCGTCTATACTAATTACAATTTTCATCCTTGACATCCTAGAAATTTTGTTCTACACTTTTATTTACCAACATTCAAAAGGAGATAAAAATGGCTTACGGACATACCAATTCAAAAGGAACGACATACTACCTGCACGCGAAGGGCAAAATGTTCTTCTTCTCGAAGGAAGTGAAAGAAGGCGCGCTCGACGCAGTGCCGGAGGGCTACCATGTGGCTGAAATGAAGACGGGCTTGCTGGTTTTGAAGAAGAACGCCGTCGAAGGCGAAGCGCAGCCCGCCGAAACCGCCGAAGAAGCGCCTGTTTCGTAGAGTATAAAGCTTTTATACTCCCCCATGCGCTTTTAGATTCCTTAAATATTTTGTAAACCCAAACCCTTGCATCTAAAAGAAAGAGAGAAAACATGCCAGCATTAAATCGCGTTCAGTTAATTGGTCGTTTAGGGAAGGACCCCGAAAGCAAGTTCACCCCCACCGGTAAAAAAGTGACCACCTTTAGCCTTGCGGTCAGCGAACACCGCAAAGACAAAAGCGGCGAATCGAAAGAATATACTGAATGGTTCAATATGGAAGCGTGGGAACGTCTGGGCGAAGTGTGCCAGCAATACTTGAAAAAGGGCAGCCTGGTGTATGTGGAAGGACGCCTGAAAACCGAAAAATATGAAGAGAAGGGCGAAACGCGCTACTTTACCAAAGTGGTGATTCAAACCCTGCAATTTCTCGACAAGCGTCCAACCGAAGAACCGGTGGTGGCTGTTGCCGAAGAAGCGGGAGAGTATGCCGAGTAGTGAAAAAGTCAGTGATTCAGTAATCAGTGAAAAGAAAAACAGGCAGTCGCAGCGCGGCTGCCTGTTTTTATCATCTACTCATCTACTCATCTACTCATCTATTTATCTATTTATCTACTCATCTATTCATCTACTATTATTCATCCTCTTCTTCTTCATCCAAGCCAACGAAGTTCCGCGCGGCTTCTTCGGGCGGCAGCAGCGGCATACCTTCCTGCTCGGCAAGATAATGCTGGTGGTCGAGAATCCACAAATATAAATCGCCTTCGGTTTTATCGGGGAATTCTTTTAGCACGCCGCTTTTGCGAATCACTTCCACAATCGGCAGATATACCGTGTCGTACCAATGGGTTACGGCTTCTTCTTCGGAAACATCGCGCTTGAGGTCCAGCCCCATAAAGTAGCGGTGGACGGCAATATGCTCCAACATGCGGTCAAACCCGTCGGGGATGGTGAGTTTGATGTTTGCTTCGGGGCGCAGCCTGTCGAGCGAGGTGCGCTCAAGGAAGTGAACTTTATCGTGCAGAATTTCCAAATCTTCGGGGCGGATGTTGGGGGTGATGTTCACCCGCGTGTAACATTCGCGCACTTCGGCTTCTATAAATTCCTGTCCCTGCTCGCGGGCAACCGAAACGCGGTGGTGACCATCCACCACGAAGTACACTTCGCCGACTTTGTACAGCACCACTGGCGGAAGGTTGACATCTGTGTAAAAGGCACGGTTGACGCTTTGCCAGCGCGGCGCGAGTTCATCCTGCATGGGAAGAAAGGCGCGGTCAAAGTCGTGGTAACGGTTGAGGCTGCCGACAATTTGTTTTACCGGCACGGTTTTCACTCCGCGATAAATGGGACCGCCGATGTGCAGTTTTTCCTTGATTTCGTCATAAGAAAGCAGGTTGGTCGGCTTGCCGGAGAGGGCGCCCCAAACGCGGTGCAAAAAGGACTTGAATCGCGCGCGGTCAAAGTCGGCGCGTACTTTTTGGGTTAGTTCATCTTTCATCATCATATCTCTATTATTTTGTAGGGAAACACATTGATAATGGTTGTGCTTCCCAAAACGGTTTTGGATTGCTCCAAATTCTTTCTGTAAAAATGGGTGTGTCCGTGAAAGTGATAGCGCGGCTTGGCGAATTGAATCAGCCAGTTGATGGCGCGCAAGCCCGTGTGCGCCTGCGAGTCGTCATCGTGAATGCCAAACGGCGGCGAGTGGGTGATGAGAATATCCATCCCGCGCCCATGGCGAAGTTTGTTCCATAGCAGCGCGGGCAGCATTTTGAAGGCGCGCGCGTAGGCTTCGCGCTGGGTGTATTGATTCACGCCGTCGGGGCGGTAGCGCACCGAGCCGCCCAGCCCGCCAATCCACAGCCCGCCAATTTGCATCACCCGCCCGTCCAAATTTTCGCCGCCTTCGGCGCGCGCGCGCGGGTCGTGGTGGTATTCGGGGTCGTGGTTGCCCGGCACATACGCCAGCGGTTTGTTCAATACTGTCACCAGATATTCCAGATAGGTGTAGGGCATGTCGCCGCAGCCGAGAATCAAATTCACATCGTTGAAATGTCCGCCGGGCGCAAGCGTGTAAACGCGCTCTACAATTTGGTCGCTGAGAGCCAAAACTTTCACGCAAATGATTTTGCCGTAAAACCTATAATGGCGCAAGTTGCAAAAAAGCGAAACATGATAGACTTGGCGTGTGGAAGTTTTATTTCAACTGTTTTGGACCTTCATCAAGGTCAATTTGCTCAGCACATCGGGACCCGCTTCGGTTGGCTTGCTGTATCACGAAGCCGTCGGCAGGTTTGTCACAGAAGCGGAATTTGTGCAGGCTGTCGGTCTTTCTTCTGTTTTGCCCGGCAGCGACGCGCTGCAACTGGCGATGTATGTCGGCTACGCGGTGGCGGGCATTCCCGGCGGTTTGGTTGCGCTAGCTGGCTCCATTTTGCCGCCGACCATCATCATTCTCGGCGTGACGATGATTCTTCACCGCCTGCGCCGCGAAGCGTGGATTAGCAGTTTTGTGGAAGGACTCGCGCCCGCCATTTCGGTTTTGATGCTATTCACCGCCGCAAAGATTTTTGAAAAAGGCGGCGAAACCGGCTGGGTTGGCTGGGCGCTTGCCATTGCCAGCTTTGCCGCCATGTGGCGGAAAGCCCCCGAGCGCGTTGTCATCCTCATTGCCGGTATTTTGGGAGTCATTTTTCTTTCGCCATGAAACCTTCCAAACTTTCCATTTGGCTGAATTTATTGTGGATGTTCCTGAAAGTGAATTTGCTTTCCCCTTCGGGACCCGCTTCGGTGGGGCTGCTTTACAAAGAAGCGGTTGGAAAAATTATGACCGAAGAACGATTTGTGGAGGCGGTGGGATTTTCCAATGTACTGCCGGGCAGCGAGGCGTTGAAACTTGCCATGTTTGTCGGCTATGCGGCGGGCGGCGTGCCCGGCGTGTTCACCGCGCTGCTGGGCGCCATGCTCCCCCCTACGGTGATGATGTTAATGGTGGCGGCGGTACTGGCGCAGTTTGAAGGCGAAGGCTGGATGGAAGGCTTCATTAAAGGCATGAGTCCCGCGGTGGCGGCGTTGATTGTGATGGTGGCGTGGGAATTATTTCAAGTCGGCTCATCGAAAAAAATTGACAAGCGCGCCATTCTCATTGGCGCTTTAAGCGCGGCTGCGTTTTGGTTTGATGTGCCTTCGCCCGTTGTGCTGCTTGGCGCGGGCATACTGGGCGTGATTTTATTTCGCTAACTGGTGAAACGATGAATCAGGAAATATTGGCTGCTACAAACGGTTTCAAGGGAACTTTGCCCGCCATTGAATATGGCGCATGGCTCGCGGAGACGCTTTCAACCCGCGTGCATTTGCTCGGCGTGACCGAGGAGGTCAACCCCGCCGCCATTGACGACCACAGCCCGCTGGAAGATGTCTTTGCGCGCGCCGTCGAGTTGTTCAATCAGCGCGGGGTGCGGTATTCGCTTGAGGTGGAGACAGGCAACGCGGAAGAGGTCATTCCAAAAGTTGTGCGGCGTGGAAATTACATCACCGTGTTAAGTCCGCTTGGGCGGGCGCAGATTCGCCGCCTGGTTTCCGGGCGTTCCATTCGTCACTTAATGGAAGAGATTGAGCAGCCGATTGTGTATGTGCCAAAAGTGAAACTGCCGCTGCAAAAGATTTTGATTTGCATTGGAGGGCTGGGATACGAAATTACAGCGGAGCATTTTGCCATGCAGGTGGCGGTAAAAAGCCGCGCGCAGGTTACTTTGCTGCATGTTGTTCCGCCAGTGGAGTTGGATTACCCCACCGCGCGCGTAGTGCGCGAAAATTGGAACCGCCTTGCCGAGACGAATACGCCCGTAGGAAGGACGCTGCGTCAGGCGATTCAAATTGCCCAAGAAAACGGGCTGACTTGCAACGTAAAAGCGCGGCAGGGCAGCGTGGTGGAGGAAATTATGGCGGAGGTGAAAGAAGGCGGCTACGATTTGTTGTGCATGGGCTCGCTGTACAGCAGCCATTCATTGCGCCAACTGTACGCGCCCAACGTCACCGCTGAAATTGCCGAGGCGGCTTTTTGCCCGGTGCTGACGGCGCGATACAAGCGGGCGGAGTGACCGCTCGTCTTCACAATCAACTAGACAGAACATCCCCGCTGGACTAAACTTACGCCATTCTTTTTTGGAGGCTTCCATTATGGATTTTAGCAACTCAAATGATTCCGTTTCGCGCCGTATGCAGGCGTTAAAAAACCGCGTCAGTCACATGAAGGAGCATGGTTTTTACTTTTACAATCAGGCGGTGGAAGAAATTCTGCCCGGCAACAAAGTGCGCGTGAACGGGCGCGTGATGGGTATGTACGCTTCCTACAGTTATCTTGGTTTGGTCGGGCATCCGCGCATTAACGAAGCCGCCAAAAAGGCGGTGGATAAATACGGCACGGGAACGAACGGCGTGCGCACGCTGGCTGGCACGCTTACCATTCACAACGAACTGGAAGAGACCATCGCAAACTTCAAGCACGCTGAAGCCGCTATTACTTACTCATCGGGCTATGCCACCAACCTGACGGTGATTTCCACCCTGATGGGGCGCGGAGATTACGTCTTCTCGGACAAAATCAACCACGCTTCCATTGTGGATGGCTGTTTAATGTCCGGCGCGGAGTTTCGCCGTTTTCGCCACAACGATATGGCGCATTTGGAAGGCTTGCTTAAAAACGCGCCAAGCGATGTTTCCAAGCTTGTTGTTGCCGATTCCGTATTCAGCATGGACGGCGATATTATTGACTTTCCCAAAATAGTAGAACTGTGTAAAAAATACAACGCATGGCTGATGATTGACGAAGCCCACTCCGTCGGCGTGCTGGGAGAAAAAGGCACGGGCATTGAAGAACACTTTAATATGTACGACGCGATTGACATCAAAATGGGAACGCTCAGCAAAACCATTCCCTCCGTGGGCGGGTATGTGGCTGGCAAAAAAGAGTTGATTGACTTTTTGCGGCATGGCAGCCGCGCTTACATCTTCTCCGCCGCTTTGCCGCCCGCGCAAGCCGCCGCCGCCAACGAAGCCTTCAAAGTCATTTTGGATGAGCCTTGGCGCATTCAAAACCTTAATCGCAACACGCGGCAATTCATCGGCGGATTGAAAGGCATGGGCTTCGACACCCTGTTGACTGAAACCGCCATTGTCCCCGTCCTGTGCGGTGAAGATGACAAAGCCTTTGCGCTCACCCGCGAATGTCAATTGAACGATGTCTTTGTTCTGCCCGTTGTCTCCCCCGCCGTGCAGGAAGGTCTGGCGCGGCTCAGAGCCACCGTCACCGCCGCGCATGAACCCGAAGAAATTGACCGCGCCATGAACGTGATTGGCGAGGCGGGCAGAAAACTTGGGATGATTAAATAACGCGAATTCGGGATAAGAATTTTTCTTAACGCAGAGGCGCAGAGTTCGCGGAGAAAAACATAACAAAAAAAGACTCTGCGCCCTCCGCGTCTGGCGGTGAAAATTATATTTTTCGCTATCCCGAACTGACGTTAAATAAACTTTGTCCCGTATTGAATTTGAAACGCGGACCGCGAAGCGCGCGGCAAAGGGCGATGAAATAACAAACACAGAGCAGGGCTTAAGAACCTTGCTCTGTGTTTGTTTTATGCGAAGTTGGCGCTAGGGCGTTGTGTATTGAATCACCAAACGCGGGCGGTTGCTGCTGATGGCGTTGCCCGCGTAGAAAGGATAGTGGGATTTGTTGTCCAATTTCGCTCACTGAGCAAGGACTCTGTTCCGGCAAAGCCGCCATACACCGCCACGCCGTTTTGGAGCATAAAAGTATCGCTGCGGTTGGCGCCGGGTTTATACACCCCCGCCGCCACCCAGATTTCCGCGCAGTTGGCATCCGCCAAGGCGGATTGCAAGTCGGTGTAAGCATCCGCCCAACTGCCGCCGTTATTCATGCCGCCCGCGTCATCGTTGACGTAACAAAGCGGTCCGCTTGCCGCTTGCGCTGGGGCAGTCAAGCCAGCCAGCAGAGTTGCCGCCATTAACAGAGCGGCAAGAAAAGAATGAATACGTTTGAACATTTTATGCCTCCTGATGAATGGATGTGCCGTTTCCTGTATAACGGCTTGGCTTATGTAAAAATGACCGCCGACCACAAACAGCGGTCGGCGGTCACTGCCCGGCGTTGAAGCCCTGAGATATGCGTAGTTCCGCTATATGATATTTTTATAGATTTTATCCAGTTTTGTCAACCAGTGGAACATCCCCCAAAACGGTTAATTTGATTTGACCGCAGACCGTCATCCGCGATTGGCGGCAATAGGTTCAGGCTGTATCAGATTCCGCGCGAACCCAAAGAAGAAAAATTTTTATAACATTTTTCTTATAAATTCCTTGTACAATATCGTCACAGTAAAAGGAGTTTATCTATGAAATGGCAATGGAAACTTGGAACGTTTGCGGGAATTGACGTGTATATTCACGCCACTTTTTTGCTGCTCATCGGCTGGGTTGGATTCAGTCACTGGCTTGAACATCAAAGCATCGCGCAGGTTCTCAACGGCGTTCTCTTCATCCTTGCGCTGTTTGCCTGCGTCATTTTGCATGAATACGGGCACGCGCTCACCGCCCGCAAGTACGGAATCAAAACCCGCGACATCACCATCTACCCCATTGGCGGCGTGGCACGGCTGGAAAGAATGCCCGAAAAGCCGATGGAAGAACTCTGGGTGGCGCTCATGGGGCCTGCTGTCAACGTGGTCATTGCCGGCGGATTATTCGCGTACTTGTACCTC
>DAOTZP010000423.1:0-2065 GCA_034434265.1 Anaerolineales bacterium
CGGTGAATCATGCGCGGGATTATACCTTGCGGCATGGTTAAACGCGCAGGGCGAAACGATCAAGTCTCGCCCTGCAAAAAACACCCTGCCCTCAGTAACAGGTTATTTTTTATTCTTCAAGTATTCATCAATGGCAAGCGCGGCGTTTCTTCCGCCCACCATGGCGGTGACGACGAGGTCGGGCCCGGTGGCGCAATCGCCTCCGGTGAAGACGCCTTCGCGCGAGGTGGTGCCTTTGTGTTTATCCTGCATGAGAATTTTCCCCCACTCATCCACTTTCAAATCGGGCGTGGTTTTGCCGATGATGGGGTCGTGCCAGTAACCGAGCGCAAGCACAGCCGTATCTGCGGCGATGCTGAAATTGGAGTTTTCCACAGGAACGGGTCTGCGGCGTCCTTTTGCGTCGGGTTCGCCAAGTTTCATTTCAATACATTCCACTGCGGCAAGTCTTCCATCGGGTCCGGCAATGAATTTGACAGGCAGGGTGAGGAAGCGGTATTTCGCGCCTTCCTCTTTTGCCATGTTGCGGTCTTTCTTTCCGCCGGGCATTTCGTTTTCAGTACGGCGATACAAGCAAGTGACCTCTTCCGCGCCGAGCCGCAAGGCGGTGCGCAAACAGTCGGATGCGGTGTCGCCGCCGCCAACCACAACAACGCGCTTGCCAATTTTGAGCGGTTCGCGCATGTTGGGGGGAAGCAAATCCGGGCTGACGTTGCCGCGCACTAAAAAGTCGGTGGCTTGGTACACGCCGGGCAAATCGGTTCCGGGGGTGTCTTCCATCGGCGCGTCAATTTCAGCGCCGATGCCGATGAACACGGCTTCAAAGCCCTCGTTAAATAAATCGTCAATTGTTTTATCGCGCCCGATGTAAGTATTCGGGTAAAACTTGACTCCGGCTTTTTCAAATTCTTCCCATTTTTCCTGCCAGACATCTTTGGGAAGTTTGAAATTGGGAATGCCATACATCAGCAGCCCGCCGGGTGCGGGTTTGGATTCAAAAATGCTGACATCATACCCTTTTTGAATGAGAATATCCGCGCAGCCCAGACCGGCTGGTCCCGCGCCAATAATGGCGACTTTTTTGCCAACAGGCTCGCCCTTTGGAATGGCGTAGCCCTCGGTGCGTCTTTCATAGTCCACGCAAAAGGCTTCAAGTTCGCCGCACAACACGGGCTTGTGATGTTTATTCAGCACACATGAGCCTTGGCACAAGGACTCATGCGGGCAGACACGCCCGCATATTTCGGGGAGCGAGCTGGTTTTATGATAAATCGCCGCGGCTTCGACAAACCTTCCCTGTTCAATCAGCCACATGGCGGAGGGAATATCATTGGAAGTGGGGCAAGCCAACATGCAAGGAGCCGGGTCGGGGCAATGAATACAACGCGCCGCTTCCACCATGGCGCGTTCAGGGTCAAATTCAATAACGACCGGTCCAAAGTCGCAGGTGCGCGCTTCGGGCGGGCGCAAGTCAAGGTCTAGGAATTGGCTATTGGCGCGTTGTTTGCGGTCAATCGCTAAAAATTCACTGGGAACAGCCTGCATAATGCCTCCGAGACATGGGGTTTCTCTCTACTTCTAAAACAACAGGACTGATGATACTCAATGTATTTGGACATATACAGACTTAAATGTCACGAAAGCGGATGACAATCGTCACAAATTTTCATTTCATTCTTTTTCACAAAACCCACATAATTAAAAGTGAATTTTGCGCCTGATTCGGTTAGAATACAGTGAGTTTGTGAAAGATATAATTTAACGCAAGTTGCCGCCTTCAAAAGGGAAGAAGGGTTTTGCCTGTTTTGAACCGCCGAGTCGCAGGGGGCGCAGAGTTTTTAATGAATTTCTCCGTGTCCTCCGCGCCTCTTCGGTAAAAATTAAGCAAGGGTAGCAACTTGGGTTAATTTATGGAAATATATCACAGCAGCGTGTAAGAACTCCAACCTGCGCGTTGACTGATTTTCGGAGGTACACTCAATGGCTCAATTTTTCAAGAAGTTTTCACGCACAACATGGATTGTGCTTGGCGTTTTACTGGCAGCCGCCGTGTTTGCCTTTTTTT
>DAOTZP010000424.1:0-2016 GCA_034434265.1 Anaerolineales bacterium
ATGCAGAGGGGATGGGCGTAACAGGCGAGGTGGCTGTCGGCGTGGGAGGCGTGCCGGTGACGGTGGGCGTAATCGTCGGCGGGTTGATAACTCCGCCCGCGCGGGCAATGACGGGGTTAATCCACAACGCGCGGTCTTCCAATGGAGAGCCATAGGCGGAAACAACGAGGATGAATTTCACATCCTGCCCGGCAAGCGAATCCAAATTGAGGTTGACGTTATACACCAGCCCTTCGTATTTTTCGCGGAAGGTCCAAAACGTGCGGACGGGGTTGGAGCCGATTTGATAATCCAAACGGTAGGCAACGTAACAATTCGTCGCGCCGTATTCACAACCAATGGTGGCTTGGAAGCGGTCCCCCCGTTCCACGCGGAAGGCGGGGTAGGCAGCTTGAATGTATCCGTTGGTGATGTTGTTGGGGGCAAACAGCAGCCCGGCTTGCGCGGCTTGAATTCCGTTTTCGGGTTTGGGGTTGTCGCGCTTGACGGCGTAACCATTGGGGCTGCCTTCGGAGCCGGGGAAACTTAACGCGCCCGCGCCGCCGGACCATGCGGCGGATGCTGCGTTGGCGGTGAAATCGTAGCCTGTGGAAGCCGAGCCAGTCACATTGATTTCAACCCAGAAGGATTTGTTGGCAGTGGAGCCAATGCCAAACAAACCGCCTGACGCGCTTTTGAATTTGTAATAGCCAAAATAACGCCCCGCCGAAGTGGGCGCGGTCATGTCGAGAGTCAAGTCCACAGTTTGACCGGGGTTGACGGTGGTGGGCATGGCAGCCGCGGCGGGCGCGCCCATGCGCTCGCCGCTGTCAAAGACGAGCGAAACGTCCGAGGGAGTCCACGCGCATGAGCCAATGTTTTTGATGCGCCACGTTTTCTTAAACGCGGCGCCGGGCGCAAAACTTGTGCCATCGGGGATGGTCACATCGGCGATAAATTGCGCCCAGTAGCATGTGGCGGCGCGCGCCGGATGCGCGGCAGCGGCTGGAATGACGGAGACCATCAGCGTCAGTAACAGCAAAGCCGCTGCAAATTTCGTAAGCAATTTCATTTCTTCCTCCATGATATTTCTGCTTCTGTGAGACGTGAATAAGTTCAAAAAAGTTCCATTTGACTATACGCCAGCAAAATCAAGTATATCTTTTCTTAAAAGAATGTTCAATATATTAACAGGACAATTTCATGGTAATTTTTACCCATTTTTTTGCAAAGCAGATTGGGAAGTTTTTTATATTCCGCTCGCGTATAATAAGCACATGCCGCGAATCATTTTACATTTGGACCTGGACGCGTTTTTCTGCTCGGTGGAGGAAATTCACCGCCCGGAACTGCGCGGCAAACCGTTTGCAGTGGGCGGCAAACCCGAAGAACGCGGCGTGGTCGCTTCCTGTTCGTATGCGGCGCGCGCATTGGGAATTTGCTCCGCGATGCGGATGGCGCGCGCGGTAAAACTCTGCCGCGGGCTGATTATCGTCCCCTCGCGCCATGCGTTGTACGGCGAAGTTTCAGAACAGGTGATGCAAAAACTTCACCGCATTACGCCGCTGGTGGAGCAAATTTCAATTGATGAAGCCTTTCTCGATATTTCAGATATGCGCGAAAACCCGCTGCAAGTGGCGCGCGCATTGCAAAACGAAATTAAAGCAGAGTTGCAATTGCCCAGCTCAATTGGAATTGCGTCCAACAAACTTGTTGCAAAAATTGCAAACGAAGTGGGGAAGAAATCGGGCAAGCGCAAAAACGAACCGCCCTTTGGTTTAACCCTTGTGCCGTTTGGCGAAGAGGCAAATTTCCTTGCGCCGCTGCCCGTTGATATGCTGTGGGGCGTCGGTCCCAAAACGAATGCCCGCCTTGCGGCGTTGGGCGTTCACACCATTGGCGACCTTGCCGCGTGGAAAGAACGCGACTTAATTAACGCAAGTTGCCGCCTTCAAAAGGGAAGAAGGATTTTGCCTGCTTTGAACCGCCGAGACGCAGAGGGCGCAGAGTTTTTAATGAATTTCTCCGTGTCCTCCG
>DAOTZP010000425.1:0-35003 GCA_034434265.1 Anaerolineales bacterium
CAATCTTTTAAGAACTTGCTTTGCGCCGCGCTTGCGGTTTTTCTTCAAGATTCCAAACAATCTGAAATTCAACTTCTTCCGATGAAGAGCCGCGCTCGTGTTCAATGTTGATTACGGCGCGCGCGGGGATTGTTATGCGTTCCCCCGCCACTTGAATTTGGAATTTCTTTCCCTGTTCAAGGGCGTCCGCCAGGCGGCGCAATTTGCTGATGAACTGTTTTACCGGATAGTTTTTTTGAATATCGCGTTTGCTTTTTTTTGTTGCAGCCATTTTTTTCTCCTTGTTGTTATATTTCATTTCCCTGATGATGATACCAGAAATTTAGCCCGCGCCCGCCAATCCTTCATTGACCAGCAATTCCGCGTTATAGATGGATGCGCCCGCCGCGCCGCGAATGGTGTTGTGTGACAAGACCACGAACTTCAAATCCAGCAGCGGGTCTTCGCGCACGCGCCCGACCACTGTGGTCATGCCTTTGCCCGACATGCGGTCGAGTTTGGGCTGCGGGCGGTCCGCTTCGTCTTTCACTTCGATGACCGATTTGGGAGCGGAGGGTAAATTCCGCGCGGCGGGATGCGCCCGGAACTGCCGCAAAACTTCGATGGCGGATTCCGGCTTGGCGGGTTGACTCAGCCCGACGCTGGCGCACACGGTATGCCCGTCAATGACCGCCACGCGGTTGGTGTGCGCGCTGAATTGAATCGGGGCGAGCTCAATCTTCCCAGCGGAAAATTTTCCCAGCATCTTGCGCGGCTCCCATTCCACTTTTTCTTCTTCGCCGCCGTTGCCCACATTGGGGATGATGTTATCCATAATGTCGAGCGAAGGCACGCCGGGATAGCCCGCCCCGGAAAGCGCCTGCAAAGAAACCATAAAAACTTTTTGCACGCCAAAGGCTTCGTCCAATGCTTTGAGGGCAATGGTCAAGCCGGTGCTGGTGCAATTGGGGTTGGTGACAATGCAGCCGGACCAGCCTTTGTTTTTGCGCTGTTCTTTGACGAGGTGAACATGCTCCGCGTTGATTTCGGGCAGCAGCAGCGGAACATCCTCCGCGCGGCGATAGGAGGAGGCGTTGGAGCAAACCGCCGCGCCTGCTTTGGCAAACAGCGGCTCAACTTCGTTTGCGATTTCGGTATGCAGTGCGGAGAAGGCAATTTTTACATCCATCGCTTCGGGTGAGGCGGGGACGATGACCATATCGCGCGCATAAGCAGGCATGGGAACATCCAGCACCCAGCGCGCGGCTTGTGAATATTTTTGCCCTACGGAACGGTCCGACGCGGCGAGCGCAACCACTTTGAACCAAGGGTGATTTTCGAGCAGCGAAATAAATCTTTGACCGACAGAACCTGTCGCGCCGAGAATGGCAACGGGGATTTGGGATGGGGACATGGGAACTCCTGATGGGTAAAGGATTGGAAGGTTAGAGGATTAGAGGATTAGAGATTGGAGGATTAGAAGATTGGAGATTGGCGCTATTCATCTCTCTATTCATCTATTCTCTATTCATCTATTCTCTATTCTCTATTCGTCTATTCATCTATTTCACTATCAATTCATGCAACGCTTTCACGGCGGCTTCTGTGTCGTTTGCATCCACCACCATACTGATTGAAACTTCGGATGAGCCTTGCGCGATGGCAAGCACGTTCACTTGATGATTGCCCAACTGCGTAAAAACCTGACCCGAAACGCCGGGCGTGTGCCGCATTCCCACGCCGACGACAGTGATGATGGAAACATCATCCGTCATCCACACGCGGTCAATATCCTGGTCTTTGATTTCTTCCGCAAAAACTTCTTGCAGCGAAGCAATGACCTGCTGCGCGGATTCATTCGGCACGGCAAAACAAATGGACTGCTCCGATGACGCCTGCGTAATTAACGGCACGCTGGTTTTGGTGGATGCCACCGCGCCAAACGCGCGCGCCGCCACGCCCGGCACGCCCAACATGCCGCGTCCTTCAATGGTGATTAACCGCTGGCTGCGGATTGCCGTCACCGCGCGGACAACCTGCCCGCCGTTTTTTTCTTTCTTGGCAACCAGCCGCGTACCGGGATGACTTGGGTTAAAGGTGTTGCAAATTCGCAAGCCAATGCCCGCATCCACCACCGGGCGAATGGTTTTGGGGTGAAGCACCTTTGCGCCGTAATACGCCAGTTCCGCAATTTCGCTGTATGTAATTTCGGGTAGCGTCACGGCGGAAGGCACAATGCGCGGGTCGGTGGTCATCACGCCGTCCACGTCCGTCCAAATCCAGACATCATCAGCGGGGAGGACGGAGCCAATAATGGCGGCGGAGTAATCGCTGCCGCCGCGCCCCAGCGTGGTGATTGCGCCTTCGGGCGTTGCGCCGATGAATCCCGTCACCACAGGAACGATGCCGCCATCCAATAACGGGTTTAATACCGCGCGGGTTTTTGCTGCGGTTGTCTTAAAATCAGGGTGCGCGTTTTGAAAGTGCGCGTTGGTCACAATCAACTCAGTCGATTCAACCGCCTTGGATGGAATGCCCGCGTGATTGAACACCGCCGCAAGCAGGCGCACGCTCATCCGCTCGCCCAGCGAGGCAACCGTATCCAGCGCGCGCGGGCTGGCTTCGCCGAGGACGGCAATCGCTTTGCATAGCGCAACCAGA
Source organism: Anaerolineales bacterium (assembly GCA_034434265.1). GTDB lineage: Bacteria > Chloroflexota > Anaerolineae > Anaerolineales > Villigracilaceae > Villigracilis. The sequence goes on from DAOTZP010000425.1 coordinate 2,641, forward strand.
GTGTGAATGAGGGAATCAATTTCGCGTTTGACTTCCGCGCGGGCGGAGTCATCCGCCGTGAGCGAATCCAACGCGCGGAAATGTTTTTCCCGCAAGGTGGATTCGGCTTGGGGCAGCGAATCCACATCCCCGGCGGAGGCGCGCGCGGCGCAATCCAGCAGCAGGTTGGTCACGCCCGACATGGCGGAAGTGACCACGACCACGCGATTAAATTCCGCGCGTGAAGCTTTGACGATTTGCGCCGCGTTCTTCAACGCATCCGCCGAGCCGACGGACGTGCCGCCGAATTTCATGACAAGCGTTTTGTTTATTGGCATACAATCTCCTTTGCAGCATGGGTTTCCGTCTGTCTCGTAAAAACAGGCTGATGATTTTTAAGAAATTATTTCCGTAATGTTTGCGTAGAGCGCGTTCCCCTACGCGCCCGTCGGCGTAAGCGGTTACGGAAGTAATTAATGCAAGTTGCCGCCTTCAAAAGGGAAGAAGGATGTTGCCTGTTTTGAACCGCCGATGTGCAGAGGGCGCAGAGTTTTTAATGAATTTCTCCGTATCCTCCGCGCCTCTGCGGTAAAAATTAAGCAAGGGTGGCAACTTGGGTTAATTTGTAAAACTTCATAAGCCCGTTCTACGCATAAAAAAACGCCCCACGTTTCCGTGAGGCGTTTTGGTTTCAGACGTTTGGTTTGCTTCGCTTACTTTTGTCCAAGCGCAAATGACTCACGGGGCAGCCCTGAGGGAGTCATAGTAGTGGACATGGAGCAGAAGGCGAAGTTCATATTGCGCGGTATTCTATGCGAGGGAATGAATTTGGTCAAGAGTCAAACCTTAAAGAATTTGCGCGGATTTGCGCGGCAGGGAAAACTCAATTAGCAGCCCGTCTTCGGTTTCTTGGGGTTCCGCCATGCTGCCGCCGTGGAGTTTGAGCAAGCCGGAGCAGACAAAGTCAAACATTGCCGAGTCCATCTCGTATTTATCGCGCGACTTTTTGCCCGCGCTTTGAATGGTGACGGACAACCCGTTTTCGTCATCCTGCGCGGAAAGGCTGAGCGCGCCTTCGGTGATTCGCATGGCGGCATAGTTTAGCAGCGAAGTGACGACCTGTTTTATGTAAAGCGCGTCTGCAACAAAGACCGGGTTGGAAATTTGCATTAACACCGTCACAGGTTTGGAGGGGTTGGCGGGCTGCCACTTTTCCACCGCTTCTTGAATGGCGTTGGCGAGGTTGGCTTCCGCAAGGTGCGGCTGAATGTGACCGATGTTCAACCGCGCCATATCCACAATGTGATTGATGAGCATGAGCATCCGCTGGCTGCTGGTGAAGGCGGTGTTCAGGTCTGCGGCTTGTTCGGGCGTGATGGGACCATCCATGCCTTTGATGACCACGCGGGTAAACCCGATGATGGTATTCAGCGGGCTTTTCAAATCGTGCGACGCCCACGAGAGAAAGTCATCCATGTTGATGCGTCCTGTTTCGCGGTGACCCCAGGCAAGCTGCTCAATGGGCAGCGAAACGCCAGCCAGTTGTTTGGCTTGCTCTTCATTCAGCTTATGTTGTTGATACAGGCGGATTGCCAGTTCAATTTTTGCTTCTTCGGGGGAAAGTTTGGCGGCTTGCAAAAGTTCGGCGGGAATTTCAAGCGTGACGGTTTCCATAAATAATGCCTTTTGAAATGAAAATATAGGCAAGTATAGCATAGGCAAAAATAAATACAATCCAAAGTCCATGACAAAATTGTCATTTGCCTTTGCAGGATGTAAAATAAAAACAAAAATTATGCGGCAAGACAACCTTCTTCAACAGGCGATTAGAGCGGCGCGCGAAGGGCGGGAATGGACGGCGCGCGACCTGTTCCTGCGGGTGACGCAAGCCGAGCCGCACAACGAAGTGGCGTGGATGTGGCTGGCGGGGCTGCTTGAAAATCTCGATGAGCGGATTGACGCCTGCGAGCGGATTCTGCTCATCAATCCGCGCAACGAAAAAGTCAGGGAATATTTGCAAAAATTATTATCCGAGCGGCAGACCGCCTTGCAGATGGAGCAAAAGAAAACGGAAGAGAATCTGATGAATGTAAAATCCGCGCTGCGGCGGGGCGAGAAGGATTCCGCGCTGGCGGAACTTCGTCAGATGGCAATTCAGCCGCGCATGGACAACCCGCAAGTCTGGCAGCTGTTGGCGGACCTGACTCCCGAACTGAACGAGCGCGTCCGCGCATTGGAACGGCTCACGGAACTTTTGCCGCATGATGAAAAAGCAAAAGAGGAATTAAATCAGGCGCGCTATTTTCAGGCGCATCCCATTCATCAGGCGGAATTGTATGAGGAGCGCGGCGAAATTGAAAAAGCGCTGTTCACATACCACATGATTGCGCTCAACCCCGAATCCAAAGAACAGTGGAATCACGTTTACTGGAAGATTGTTCACCTTGAAAAATTGAAACAGGAAAAGATTGTTCATGTTTCGCCCGTGTTAAACATTGCGCGGCTGACCGCGGGTCCGCCGATTGTGTATTTCATGTTTGCGCTGGTGCATGTGGGTATTAACCCTTTCGCGCACAATGACCCGTTTGTGTGGCTCGCAATGCTCTGGGTCATTTTGGGAAGTTTTATGGTCGCTGTTGCCTCTGTTCCTTCGCATCATCGTTTTTGGAAAATCATCTTCAATGAAACCGCCGCCAGCGGAACGCCGCGCTCGCGCCGCATGACCGCCGCCGCAGGCTGGGCATTAATCCTCATGCCTTTTCTCATCATGTTCATTGATGCGTCGAACAGAATGATTGATTTTATTATCCTTAACATCCCATGATTCCACTTAACGATACAGAACCCAACCGTTATAGTTTGTTCCCGTTTGTGACCGTCATTTTGATTGCGGTGAATACCTGCGTCTTAATTTGGGAAATGTCGTTGGGTGAGCAAACCCTGCGCGTGGTGGCTTGGATATTTGGCTCCACTTCTTCACTCATCTGGCAGCGGCAGGGCGCGGGGGTGATTTCATCCATCACATCCATGTTTTTGCATGGCGATTGGTTTCACCTGATTGGCAACATGCTCTTTTTATGGGTGTTCGGCAGGCGCGTGGAAGACGCCTGCGGCGGCGCGCGTTTTTTGATGTTTTACCTGCTGGCGGGCGTCACCGCGGATGTGATTACCGCCTTGGTCACGCCCAATTCGCCTGTGCCGGGCATTGGCGCCAGCGGGGCAATCTTTGGCGTGATGGGCGCGTATTTTGTGCTGTACCCAACAGGCAGAATTCGCACGCTTTGGTTTTTGGCATTTATTCCCACCTGGTTTCGCATCCGCGCGTATTGGTTTGTTTTATATTATTTGCTCATTCAAATTCCGCCCGCCATCAAGATTTATTTGGAGCAGGACAATAATTACGGAATTGGCTATTGGGCGCATCTTGGCGGGTTTGCAGCTTGTATTTTCATTCCGCTGTTTTTACGCCCTGAGGCGTTTGCCCGTTATGTGAGCGATGTTCTGGTGTAAGCGAACGTTTCTTAAGTAACGCAAGTTGCCGCCTTCAAAAAAAATAGCGCGTTCGCTTGTTTTGAACCGCAGAGCCGCCGAGTTCGCAGAGTTTTTAATGAATTTCTCCATGCCTTCCGCGCCTTTGTGGTAAAAAAATAAGAAGGGTGGCAACTTGGGTTAAGTAAATTTTTTTCCACGCAGTTTATTCACTCCATGAGCCGCCCGTTCCCGTGTAACCGTGAACATTGCTGCGCGCCACATTCATCTGCGCGCCTGTGCCGCTGCCCACAATAATTCTTACCCAAAATGTTTTTTCCGCGCCGATTGGCACGTCTTTTCCATTCGGGTCGTTGAGCGTGAAATACCCCGTATATTTCCCATCTGTGGCGGGCGCTTTCAGTTCCACCGAGACTTGCACTTTTTCGCCCGCAAGCGTGGCGGGAATGGGCGAAGAATCAGGCGCGTTCATGCGGTCGCCTGCGGCAAATTTGACGGTGTAATTAATCCAAGGGCAGGTGCCGTTGTTCATAAATTCCCATGTTTTGGTGAACGTTTCGCCCGCGTTGAGTTTTGTATCGTCGGGGATGGTCACATCGCGCAGCAGCACGGCGCTGTTGCGGCAGTTGGCGGGGATGGTGACAGCCAGCGTGGGCGTTTGCGTAATGAGCGCCGCGGGCGTGAACGTGGGCGGAATGCGGGCAATTTTTGTCGGCGGCAGCGTGGCGGTGACAAAGCCAATCTGTGCGGGCGTGGGCGGCTCTTCCACCGAGACGGAAATGCACGCGGCAAGAAACAAAACGGGAAGGAGGAAAATTTTTTTGAACATATCAAAACATCATCATTTGACCTTGTGATTTTTCAATCGGGTCGCTGGCTATTTGTTCAAGGAATGATTCGCGGGTGAGGATGGATGTCTCCGCGATGGAGCGCAGCAGGCGGTTCTTCACCACGCGATGTGATTTCATCCGCGCCCGAAGAGACGGGTCGCGTTCCTGCTTGTAGGCAATCAGCGCGGCGCGCCCGCCGGGGATGACGAAAATCGTATCCTCATCCGATGCAGCCAGCGCGCGGTTAAGCAAGCCCGAAGCGAATACATAAAACGAGTGAACAACCCTGCCCTGCTCGTCCTTCCAATGCAGCAGTTTATCCTGTCTGCTGGTTTTGTAATTCATTCGCGCGCCAATCGTTTCAATCAACGCAAAAATTTCTTTCATCTCTTCGCGGCGGGCGGCGGCAATGTCTTCGGCGCGGAGTTTCCACCCGCCTGCTTCTTTTTCCGCGTAGGAATTGAGCGCGGCGTAAATCAACCCTTTGGAGGGCGTGAGCAAGCCTTTGAATTGCTCGTACAGTTCGCTTTCAATTTCAAAATATAAAGCGGTTGGATTTTTTTGCAAATGATTGACCACCGCCATTTCCACCAAATCGGAAATTGAATCTTTGCGCGTTGGCGCGGAAAGTCCCCACAAGCCGCTTTCAATATGTTCGCTGTTGGAGTAGTGAACAAAGGTTTTATCTTTCAACGCGGCGTCGAACAACGCATATATTTTTCGCAGCGCTTCTTCAAAATCCTGATTGGTTTGTTTCAGTGCGTTTGCTTCCGCCAGCAAACAAAGCCCCGCCGCATGAAGATGAAGGTAGCCCGCAGGCTCTCCGCGCGCTTCGAGATATTCCGCGAGCGATTTGCGCAACTGCGCCACGCTGGGATGCTGCGGCTCGCGTTTTTGTCCGCTTTTCCAAACGACTTGCACGGGGTCATGCTCGGTGCGCAGGGCAAGGCTTTGCAGGTCAAACGCGGCAAGGCTGGCAGCCGTCAGCGCGGAGGATAAAAACTGCGGCTCCGGTTCGGGCAGCAGCGCAAAGAACGGAATTGCATCGGGTACGAGTTCGTTCAGGTGACCAAACGCGGAATGCAGCGCGGTGGCGTTCCACGCCCAATCATACCTGCGGCGGCGCAGCGCAATTTTGTATGGCTCAACCGCCTGCCTGCCCCACAGCCACCCCGCCCACAGTGCGGAAAGAGTCCAAAATGCCTGGTTGGGGCGCGGCACGGAGCCGATAATGGCGGCGATAGGAATTTCCTTTTTTACTTCGCGCGCAAGGTCTTTAAGCCTGCCTTCGTAAATGAGGATGCCGCCGCTTTCGGGAATTTTGTTTTTCCAAATTTCGCACGGCACGGGCGCGCCGGTTTTCGTCCACAACTCTATTCCGTTTTCGAGCGTCATCCATAAATTATTTTCGCGGAATTGGTTGGGCGTGTTCAACTGCTTCGGGCGCGGACGTTCGGCGGGGTGCGCCCACAACGTATTGCCCGCGTCACATGCGAGCAAAAGCAAAGCCATAAGCGCGCGTTTGCGTTCGGGGTTGAGCGACAGCGCGTCCAGACGGTTCACAATCGTTGTTAAGACATACAGCGGGCGCGGAAGATAATGCGCGATGGCTTCTTCGGCGTATATGCGGTCTTCATCTTTAAGCGAGACGACTTTTTCATAAGCGCGGGAGCGATGCAGCGAATCGGTGGCGGCGATTTTTACCGCGCGTTCAATGTCTTCGTTTGAAGCGAGCCGTTCCCCCGCATCCCCGCACTGCGGACAGTGATACATTTTCCCATACGGGGCGGTGGAGCCTTTGCGCCATAAAAACGCCTGCGCGTGAATTTGGGCTTGGCATTTTTCGCATTGCGTTTGGTACAAGGATTGAAAATGCGCGCCGAGTCTTTCCTCCCCTTTTTTGATGGCGCTCAAATCCGCCAGCGCGGCGACAAACTCGGCGCGGGCGGGCGGGTTGGCGAACATCTCCAACAAAAAACGCGAGACGGGATTGTTTGCCGTGACCAGTACGCGGAATCCGCTGCGGGCGAGTTCCAGAGTCAGCCGGGGCGAGAATCCGAATGGGTCGAGAATCCAGTTGCCTTTAAGAGTCTGCCGCGCCAGCCATGCGGAGGCTGTCCCTTCTTCGATGGCGGGTAAAAACCTCGCAAGCGGGTCCGTTTCGACGGGCTGAAATCCTAAAAGGTAGGGCTGGGATTGCATAGACTTTAATTTCGCATGACAGAGAAAACTTCAAAGAGGGGAAGGATGGGGTAGAGGGTTGCAATCGGTTGAATGGAAGCGATGCGGGCAATATCGGCTTTAATTTCGGCGATGCCGCGCTCGTGATACGCGCCCGAATATTCAGGTCCCGCGAGCTTGCGCCCGATTTGGTACAGGATGTTTTCAGTAGGACCGGAGACGACCAGCCTGCCTCCGGGCTTGAGCAGCGTGAAAATTTGCCGGACGGTTTCGGCTAAGTTTTTGACATGCTCCAGCACGTCAAGCGCGATGACAAGATTGAACGATTGCGCGGGCAAGTCGTTCAGTCTGGTTTGCGCCGCGTCGAGGACTTTGACATTTTCGGCAAGCGGAATGTATTTTTGAACCCGCTGTAATGGAATCAAATCCACATCAAACGCGGTGACTTGTTTGCTGATTCCTGAAAGAAACGGCAGCATCACGCCGCTGCCGCAGCCAAAGTCGAGGATGTGTTCATAAGGCGCGGAGGTTTCAACGTAGTTCATCACTTTGTGAAGCCGCTGCCAGAATAAATAATTGATAAACGGGTTGCGGTGCGAATAGGCGGGGAAGCCTGCTTCATCGAGCCTTCCCTGCTCTGATTCGTCAAGCGCTTGACGAATGGCGGAACGGTAACGGGTTTTGTATGCGTTGAATGCTTGTGTGTTCATAATGGTTTATTGTTCGGTTTGCGCGGCGCGGCGTTTATGTCAATTTCAATCGCAGAGAGCAAAATTTGAATGGCGAGAATGACCGACAGCGTGGGCAGAATGACCGTGCCGGTGGGCGCGGGGATGCCGAGATTGTGGTATTGAATCCATTTGCTGATTCCAAAAATCAACCCAAACAGCAGCAGCGGAATTCCCGTCAGCAGGTAAATGGACATCATCGAAAAATCGAAAATGAAATATCGCAGCACAATGCGGCGCAATAGCGTGCGGAGCAGTTTAATAGGGAATTCAAACATCACGCGCCGAATGGACATGCTGGAAGTTTCGCCGCGATACCGGGCGGGGATGGGAACATCCATTACATACGCTTCAAGCAAATACAAATGCGAAAGCATGGACGTTTCAAAAAAATAGCCTTTGTCAATTTTTTCAAAGGGCAGCTGTGCCAGCATTTCGGCGCGGATGGCAAAGTAACCGTTGGTCGGGTCAAAAATATTCCAGTAGCCGGTGGCAGCCTTCGTGAGAAAACTCAGCCCCAAATTTCCCACGCGGCGGATGAGCGGCATTTGCTGTAATGAGACGAAATCTCGAAAGCGATTTCCTTTAACGTAATCGGCGCGTCCTTCGATGAGCGGAGCAACCAGCGCGGGGATGTACGACGGGTCCATTTGACCATCGCCATCGAGTTTGACCACCACCTGAGCTTTGAGCTCCAACGCCTTGCGGAATCCGGTGAGCATGGCGCCGCCCACGCCTTGATTCTGCTCGTGACGCAGGAGCAAAATCCGCCCGTCGGTTTGCGCCGCGCGGGAGACAATCTCAAACGTCGCGTCGGGCGAGCAGTCATCCACTACGATGATGTGTTTCGCAAAGCCGGGCAAGCCGCGCAGCGTCTCTTCAATATTGCTTTCCACGCGGTAGGCGGGAATCACGATTGCAATATTGTAATTAAACAAATTCATAAAATGGATTGTACTCGAAAGGTGATAAAATCGCAGACGAGGAAACCATTATGAACCCCGGGGAACAGATTCTCATTGTTGAAAGCGACCCAGATATTGCGGACTTGATAGGGAGGCAGGCGTTAAAACCGTTGGGATATCAGGTGACGGTTTTTACCGAAGCCTCCTCCGCCATTAAACATGCGTTGCAGAGCCCGCCCGATTTAATTTTAGCCAACCTGAACCTGCCCGGCTTAAGCGGCAAGGATATGCTTACCGCGCTGATTTCTCAGGGCATCAAGCCGCCGATGATAGTGATTGCGGAAAAAGGTCAGGAGATGGACGCGATTCACGCCTTTCGGCTTGGCGCTTCGGATGTGCTTTTTTGGCCCCTGCGCGATGCCGAAGTTGTCTCCATTGTGGAGCGCGCGCTGCGCCAAACGCAGGAAGCGCGCGAAAGACAAAGGCTGGACAGGCAGCTCCGCGCAATGAATGACGAATTGCAGCGCCGCCTGCGCGATTTGACAACCGTGCTTTCCACCGCCAAAGCGGTGGTTTCCATCACCGACCAGCGTGTGTTGTTTGAGAAAATTTTGGAAAATGCGCGCCAAATTACCGAAGCGGATATTTGCTGGCTGCTGTTGCGCGAGGAAAAGACAAACGCATTTTTGCTGCGCTCGCATGTAAATTTGCCCGAAGCATGGGCAAAGAAAATAAATCAACCGCTGGATGACGGCATCAGCTCGCTGGTGGCGCTTTCCGGTGAAAGCCTGACCATGCACGGCTCGCCGCTGGAAAAGTTCAAAATTGCCGCTCTGGGAAAATCCGCCGCGGTTGTTCCGATTAAAATTCAAGGTCAGGTCATCGGGCTGCTGATTGTCGTCCGCAAACAGGACCGTGAAATCACCCGCGATACGCAAACCCTGCTCGAAGGCATTGGCGATTTTGCTTCCATTTCGCTGGTGAACGCCAGACTCTTCCGCGCCCTTGAACAAAGCGCGGAAGCCGCCAAAAAAGGCGAGCAGTTCCGCTATGCCGCGCTGGAAGCCGCCCGCGAGGCAATTCGCAACGAAGTGCAGGCGGCTGTATATCCGCTCAATTTGGTGCTTACGGAAATGCCCGGACCGTTGAATGAAGAACAGAAAAAAGCTTTGCAATCGGTAAAAGACGCGCTGCAAAGACTTTCGCGCGCTTCGGAAAAAACGGTTGTGCCCGGCAAACAATAAACGAATGGCAAAACAGGATTTACTTCTTCTGGCGTTGGACGCCTCGCAAATATTAGACTTAATGCAGCGCGCCCTGCACGGCGCCGGTTATAAGGTTGCGGTTGCCCATACTGCCGAAGCCATGGCGCATGTGACGCAAGAGTCTGTGCCTGCCTTGGTCATTCTTGGCGAACAACTGGGGGGACAACCGGGCGCGCCGCTGGCGGAAGACTTGCTGGAACGATTCCCCACCCTGCCCATTATTCTTTATGCAAACAGCGACAAGCATGAAACGGTGAAAGCCGCTTTCAAAGCCGGGTTTATGGGGTATCTGACCCCGCCGTTGAAAATGGATGACATTGTTGCCGAAGTGGAACGCGCTTTACAGCGCGCCCGCCAACTGGGCGACTGGCTGCGCCGCGAAGTAAAACGCACCACCGCATCGCTCGCTGAAAAGGCGAAAATTTCCGAAGCCGAAAAAGCGAAAATGGAAGCCATCCTCTCCAATATTCAAGACGGGGTGATTGTGCTGGATGACAACCATCGAATTTTGATGGTGAATCATGCCGTGCGCGAGATTTTTCACCTGAACGGGCGGGAATTAAACGGCAAAATACTGGAAGAAGCGATTCCAAACGCCGACTTGCTCGCGTTGATTAACCGTTCCAGCAGCGAGCCGTTGAAATATCACGAGGTCAATTTTGACGACGGGCGCGTTTATAACGCCCAATATGCCCCAATTCCATCCGTTGGGGCGGCGGTTAGTATGCAGGATATTTCCTACCTGAAAGAGCTCGACCGCCTGAAAAGCGATTTTATTCACACGGTTTCGCATGATTTACGCTCCCCATTAACCGCCGTGCTGGGATATGCGGAACTCATCGAACGTACCGGACCGCTCAACGAAAACCAGCAGGAATTTTTACGGCGGCTGCAAGGCAGCATTCATCACATCACCTCACTGGTCAACGACCTGCTTGATTTGGGCCGGCTCGAATCCGGCTTTGATACGCGCCGCGAAATGGTGATGATAGACGATGTGCTTAAATACGCGCTGGATATGTTCGACTCGGAAATTCAAAAGAAGCAAATCCGCCTTACCACAAATATAGACCCCGAAATTCAGCCGTTGCGGGCAAACCCCATCCGCATTCGTCAGATGATTGATAATCTGGTCGGCAACGCCATCAAATATACGCCGCAGGGCGGCAGGGTGCGCGTGGACTTGTTTATGCAGGACAATCAAATCATCTTCAAAGTCACCGATTCCGGTCCGGGCATTCCGCCGGAGGAACACAGCCGCGTGTTTGAAAAATTTTTCCGCGCCAGCAACGCGCCGGATGGCGTGCAGGGTTCGGGGCTGGGGCTTGCCATTGTCAAATCCATTGTGGAAAGCCACCAGGGCCGCGTATGGGTGGAATCGGAAGTCGGCAAAGGCTCGGCATTTACCGTAATTTTGCCCCCGCAAGAGTAAAGCGATACTTTTACAGTGCGTTAAACTTGCAGCCGCCGGAAAAACCGGCGGCTGCTTTCGCCAAAGGAGGAGACAGAGGAGAGTGTAATTTCATGTGTCTCCAAATGTATGTTACTTGCGCGGGCGTGTTTTTGCCATGTCCAAATGTCACGAATGCAGGGTGAGGATATTCACAAATAAGTTACAGATTATCAAGAAAAGTTTTTGATTTTTTTATCGCATCCTCAATTGTTTCGTACGATGCAACGGTCAATTTTGGGTGCGGGTTTCCCGTAATCATTTTGGAAACTTTTCTTTCAACATGATGCAAACAAAACACGGGTTTCTCGTGCGCGAGAGCGTAGCCGATTTCGTAGCCGACGCCGTGTGAAGGAACGCTGACTTCGGCAATCAGCACATTGCAGCCCCGAATCCAATTGACATCGCGCTCATAGACTTCGCGCGGAGAGATGACGCGCTCTTCTTCCATGACTTCGGATTGGGCAAGGTGCGAGGTGGGAATTTCATGCCCCTCTGCAAGCAGCGCTGCAACAAACTTTTGGTACATGGCTTCAAATTCACGTCCGCCGGTGATGGAACAGGCAAAGTAAATGTTCATTTTTTTCCGGGCAGTTTGGAAAGGATGGAATTTCCGCGCTGCTGCGAAGATTGCGTTGAAACGCCGCCGCTTCGCATACTTTCAATTTCCGCGCTCAGCCGCATCCAGTCTTCTACCAGCAGGAGGATGTGCGGCGTATTGTCTTTGAAAAAGTATTTGGAAAGAAAGAAGCGCAGCGCGGTTTGCGACATGGGGTGGCTGCTCATTTCAATGTTGAGCGCGGTCATCTTCCACAACGGTTCGAGCGCTTCCACCTCCCAGTTGGAAATCTTCCGCCCGCGAAAGGTTTCCCCCATGTTCATGGCGGCGGTCCTGCGGATTCGCTTGTACGAAATGCTCAAGCGCAAAAACGGCGTGGCGATTTTTAAGTATGTTGGAAACGGCTGCACATACGCGCTTTTGCGAATGAGCAGCATGAGCAGGCTGAGAAAAACGCACAGCGCCCCAACGCTGCTTGCCGCAACCCAGCGCCATGAATCCCAGCCGAGGTAGTAGAGCGCGCCCGCCAAGCCGAACAAAGCCAGCCCGAGCGTAAACACCGCGGGACGCCAGCGGTCCATCATGTGGGTGTAGAGAACGAGCGGGTAGCGGCGTCCGCCTTTCATATCAGGATTCCTTTTGCGCGTTTATTTTTTCGGTGAAGTCGTTGATGGCTTGGGTCAGGTGACCGCTCCGCAGGCTGAAGGTGATGTCGCCGCGCGTTTTTTCAATGATGCCGCGCGCAAGGTCGGTTTGGCGGCGCAAGCCGTTGGTGATGGCGTCGGGGTAATCCATTGTCACCAGCGCGGCGTAAATTTCATCCATGTGGCTGAGCAGCCGCTCGGCTTCGATGGAATAGCCGTGACGCAGAATATCCAGCGCGCGGCGGCGCAGCTCGCCGACCACTTCCGCCAGCCCGTTGAGATAGGTGGCGGGTTCAACGTTTAAGTCGGCGGGCGTTTGCAGCGGCTGGTTTTGAATCAACGCGCAGGTGACGTTGGCTTCAACAAATTCTTTTAGCGCGTCCTGGGTGTAGCCTGCGTAAAACAAGTCGGGGTATATGGCAAGCGACTCGCGCAGCGTGTTTGCGATGTTTGCGGCTTCGTCCAAATGCGTTTGCATCACATCCGTTTCGCTGCGATGCACGGCGCGGATGGCGAGCGAGCAGGCGCGGGTGAGCTGGCGGGCATGAGCAAGCGCCCGGTCGCGGGCTGCGGTTCGCGCTTCAAACGTTTTGCGAATTTCTTCGGCAATCTGTTCGAGCTTGTGCATGGCTATTCTTTGGGATGTTCGGGCGGCTGCTGAAACGGGCGGAAGAGATTATCCGCCAACGAGTTGTTGGTGGGCAGCGGAATTTCGCCAAAGGCGGCTTCATAGCGGGCGATGTTTTCCGTGAGGGCTTTGACGAGCAGTTTGGCGCTGAGCGGCGTCATTACCACCCGCGCGCGGATTTTTGCGCGCGGCTCGCCCGGAAGCAAATGCGCGAAGTCCAGCACCATGTCGGCGGGGGAGTGGGCAATCCGCGCGAGGTTGGCGTAGATGATTTCCAAATCGGCGGGCAGTTCAAGGACGGGTCCGTTTGGTTTAACGGGTGTGGTCATTGCGTTCTCCGCGGGTTAGAAGGGAATATCGTCTTCGGCTGGAATTTCAGCCATGTCCATGTTGTTGCCGCTGGACATGGGCATGTTGTTCTCTCCCATTTCGCCGCGTGAAGAGAGGAAGCGCACGGTGGACGCTGTGATTTCAAACGACGCGCCTGCTGTGCCATCCTGCTTTTTCCAAATGCGCGGGCCGCCCGTTGCCGGGTCGGCGGTCATACGTCCTTCCACCAGCACCATTGAGCCTTTCTTAAGGTATTGATTGCACACTTCGGCTTGTTTGCCCCATGTGGTCACGCGAAACCAGATGGTGCGTTTGACCTTTTCGCCGTTTGCGGCGGTGTACGCTTCATTAACTGCAACCGAAAAGCTGGTGACCGCCTGCCCCGACGGGGTGTAGCGCATTTCGGGGTCGCGCCCCAAGTTGCCGGTGATGACGATTTTTTGGTAGCTCATATTTTCCTCCGGGTAATAGTGTAAAAGAGTGATTTGGATTTTTTGAACCCATGGAGTTGCCTCTGGGTATGCCGCCGTTTTCAACGCGGACGATGCACATTTTACACCAAATTATTTCATCATCAACCGCGCGGCTTTGCGCCCAATTTGCACCGCAAAGTTTGTGCCTCTATCCCACGGGTACACTTGACTCATGGAAGCAAAGTACAAGCCCCGCACGGGCGTTTGAATGGCGGGAATATTTTTGGAGTGATTGACAAGCGGCACGGGCTGGGCGTAATTGGTTTTATGTACCCAGATTTTATTAATCCACCCGCGCGTGAATTCGGGATTAAATTTTTGAAACGCGGGAATGAACCTCTCCAATAAGGCTTCATCGCTCATCGAAAAATATTCGTGACCGAGTTCAAGATAATCGCCCGCATACACAATATGTTCGCCGCCAAAATTTTCTTTGGAAACGTAATTGGTATGCTCAACCAGCGCAAGGAAGGGGTAGCCCTCCTCTTTTGGCACGTTGAACCAGTAATAGCCTTCTTTGGAAAGTTGACGCTTGAGCGAAAGCGTCATCACCACCGCGCCCATGGATTTTAAGTTAAGCAATCCTTTAAGGTAATCTTCGGGCAGTTCGGGGCATAACTTTGCCATGAGATTGGGCGAAGACGTGACGAGGACTTTGTCGAACGTTTCGCCGTCCACGTTCAGACCGCGTTCCGCGCTTTGAATGGAGCGGACAGCCCGCCCCAGCCGAATCTCCACCCCCATTTGATTCAACTTGTCTGCGAACAGGTCGGAGAATTTTTGAAAGCCGCCTTCAAAAGTTCCCAGCCGCGTGGTGCGCGCGTGAATGCGCGCCCACAGCCACGCCATGTTGACTTCTTTGTAAAATGGTCCAAACTTGCCCACGAGCAGCGGCTTCCACATTTGTTCGTACACTTGTTTGCCCGCGTATTTCAGCATCCACTCTTCGGCGGTGAACTTTTCCAGCGCCTGCCAGTTTTTCGTCAGGCGAAGGAACAGCCCGACAAAGCCGAATCGGATTTTGTTGAAGCCAAAGCCCAAACCGGGAAATTTAAGAGCGTTCAGAATTGAATCAAAGGGATACCATTTGTTTTTGTAAAACATCACCGTCAGCGGGCGCGGAAAGATGACCTTATCCGCAAATCCCAGCTCGTCAATCAGTCCCAGCATTTCCTTGTCGGACTGAAACCAGTGATGATAAAAATGTTCCACCGACCAGTTCCAATGAGGTTCTTTGAATCCGGCTGCCAGCCCGCCCGTGTGCTGTGCGGATTCAAAAATGATTACGTTGTGTCCCGCTTTTCTTAAGTCATACGCGGCTGCCATGCCGCCATACCCCGCTCCGATGATTGCAATCTTCATTCATGCTCCAATGTTTATTTTTTTGTTTCCCGCTCCAATCGTTCTGCGAGTATTTTAAGTTTACCCCAATCTTGTCTGATTGCATAAATCATCGCCAAATTTTTCAGCCAGTGCGGGTTGCAGCGCGGGCTTGCGGCGAGCTCTTCAAACACTTTCACGGCGGTATCGTCCGTGCGGCGGGCTTTAATGCATTCGTTTGCGGCGCGTTCCAATTCCACCGTGCGGATGGATTGCGAATGCTGCATACGCATTTCGCTCAATTTTTCGGCGACATACCGCACGGCGGTTTCCAACTCCTCCACCATAAACGGTTTGGTCAGGTACGCTTTTACGCCCAAAAATTCCGCCACGTTGAGCGTCATGGCGTCATTTTCCGCCGAGATGACAATGCACGCGGTGTCGGGATACATCTGCGAGATGTGGCCATACGCGGTCAAGCCGTCCATTTCGGGCATGTTCACGTCCATAATCACAATATCGGGGCGGTGTTCTTTTGCCATTTCAATCGCTTGCGCGCCGTTGGATGCCATCGCAACCACTTCCACGTTGTTCAGTGCGGAGAGCATCAGGCGGGTGCTGCGGCGCGTTTCCTGCACGTCATCGGCAATCAATACTTTCCATTTTCGGGTTGGGGTCATGGCGGACTCCTTTTCTAATCCTTGCCGCCAAGTATAAACCTTTGAATTTTTCAAAACATGACGATTCTGTACTATTTTTACGCGCGTTCGCGGAACTGTGTTTCAAACAGCTGCGCGTACAATCCCTTTTTGGCGAGCAGTTCCTCATGCGCGCCGCGCTCGACGATTTTGCCCCTGTCCATCACCAGAATTAAATCGGCGGCGAGGATGGTGCTTAAGCGGTGCGCGATGACAATGGACGTGCGCCCCGCCATGACGCGCTTGAGCGCCTCTTGAATTAACGCTTCGGATTCGCTGTCCAAGTGGCTGGTGGCTTCATCCAAAACCAGAATGCGCGGGTCTTTGAGGATGACGCGCGCCAGCGCGATGCGTTGTTTTTCTCCGCCGCTCAGTCTGTATCCGCGCTCGCCGACGATGGTGTCGTAGCCTTCGGGCAATCCCATGATGAAGTTGTGAATGTTCGCGGCTTTTGCCGCCGCCTCAATTTCGCTTTGCGTGGCGTTCATTTTTGCGTAGGTCAAATTGGTGCGGATGCTGTCGTGGAAGAGGTACGTCTCCTGCGTGACCATGCCGATGGCGTTGGAAAGCGAATCCAACGTTACGTCGCGCAGGTCGTGACCGTCGAGCCGAATCGTTCCGCTGGCGGGGTCGTACAATCGCGGGATGAGATAGGTGATGGTGGTTTTGCCCGCGCCCGAAGGTCCGACGAGCGCAACCAAACTCCCCGCAGGCGCGGCGAAGGTGATGTCTTCCAGCGCAATCATTCTGGCTTGCGAAGCCGCTTCGGGGGCGGATTCCGCCGCGCGTTTTTCAGTCTTGCTTTCCGCGTTTCCTGAAAGCACGGCTTTTACGTCATCCATTCTGCCGTAGCGTTTCACTTCTTTAAGCAGTTTGCTTTCATCCACTTGATAGCGAAATGTGACCTTTTCAAATTCAAGGCTGCCTTTTACGTCATGCAATGCAATTGCGTTTGGCTTTTCTTCGATGTCCTGCGGCAGGTCAATAATTTCAAAGACGCGCTCAAAAGAAACCATGCTGGTAAAAAATTCAACGGGCGCGGCGGCGAGCCCTTGCAGCACGCCGTATAACGAGCCTAGATACGAAACGAAGGCGACAATTGTGCCGATGGTAAATTCGCCGCTGATGACGTAATAGCCGCCCAGCCCGTACACCAATGCCGTGCCGATTGCTCCCGAAAGCCCAAGCATGACGAAGAAACTGGAACCTATGACCGCGCGTTTGATTCCAATATCGCGCACGCGGGCGGCGCGCTCGCGGAAGCGGGTCTCTTCTTCATGGCTGCGCCCGAACAGTTTGACCAGCAGCGCTCCGCCGATGTTGAGCGTTTCGTTCATGTGCGCGTTCATCTGCGCGTTCAAATCCATTGCTTCGCGGGATATTTCGCGCAGTTTGCCGCCGATGATGCGGGCGATGAAAAAGAAAAGCGGAAGCGCAAAAATACTGGCAAGCGTCAGCCGCCATTCGAGCGAGAACATGACGCTGGAAATGGCGATGGTTTGCACAAGGTTGGTGACCATGCCGACGATGGTGTTGCTGATGGCGTTTTGCGCTCCGACCACGTCGCTATTAAGGCGCGACATGAGCTCGCCGACTTTGGTGTTGGTGAAGAAGCGCAGCGACATGCGCTGCAAGCGCGAGAATAACGCGGAGCGCAGGTCATATATCACGCCTTCGCCGACATAAGCGTTCAACCTGCGTTGAATGACGTTGACTGCTCCGCTTAAGATGGGAACAAGCAAAAGCGCGGAAGCAAAGATGATTAATTGATTAAGGTTTTTGGACGGCAGAATTTCGTCAATTAAATATCGGAAGATGAGCGGTGAAATTAATCCCAGCCCGGCGCTGAGTAAAATCGTTAATAACATGCCGCCAATGTGCGCCCAATACGGGCGGGCGTAGTTCAACACGCGCAAAAGCAATTGCCGCGTAATATGCGGCTTTTCGTTGTCCGATTGCATGAATGAAAACCAGAAGTGCATGGGCGTTTCCTTATGAGATTGTTTCTTAATGTCGTTTCGGGCGGCAGTGGAAAATCTTTTTCGCTTCAGCAGGCAGGATTTCTCCTCGCTTGTTCTCTCACATTCGTTTGAGACACGGCTCGCCGAAATGGCAAAATCATCATTGCTGACTATTCAACCCTGCGCGTCTCTTACGGAATGCTATAATCAAATCATGCAAATTGGCATTGTCACAGATTCCACATCCGACATTCCCGCGTATCTTGTTGAACAGCATGGCATTGTTGTCGTTCCCACCATCCTTGTTTTGGATGACAAAGAATATGTGGACGGCAAAGACATCACCCGCGAGGAGTTTTATCGGCGCCTGCCGTCGCTCAAAAAGCCGCCGACCACCGCCGCGCCTTCCATTGGCGATTTTGCCAAAGCCTACGACGCGCTTTTTTCGCAGGGCTGCAATCATATCATCTCCATTCATCCCGCCGCGCAACTGACCACCATTGTCAATGTGGCAAAACAAGCGGCGCAGGATTTTGCGGATAAAGTCACCTGCTTGGATAGCGGCTCGCTTTCGATGGGCTTGGGGTTTCAAGCCCTCGCCGCCGCGCAGCATAGCGAGCTTGGACTTTCAGCGGCGCTTGGCGCGGTTGAATCCGCCCGCCGAAGGCTTCAAGTGAAAGCCGCGCTGGATACAATGGAATATCTCAAACGCAGCGGACGAGTCCCCAAAGTGGTTGCCGCGCTTGGCGGGCTGCTCTCGCTCAAACCGATGATTGAATTGGTCGAAGGCGAGGTGAAACCCATCGGCGCAACGCGGGTTACACATCAAGCCGATGAGCGCGTGTTGAGCTTTCTCAAAGAAAATGGGGAACTGGAACAGCTCGCCGTGCTGCACACCAACGCCGAACATCGCGCAAAGAAACTGCTCGATGCCATGATGAACGACCCGCAAACCCGCCCGTTTGTGCCGCGCGATGTGATGATGATGAACGTCACCGCTGTCATTGGCGCGCATCTCGGTCCTAATGGGGTGGGGTTCGCGGCGGTGCGAAAGTAAACTCCCTCCGCATGATAAAATAATCTTTATGCAACCATCTCTCGAAAAACTTAGAAAATTTTTCCGGCTCGAACACGAAAACGGATATAACAACACCGCCATCATCGGCGGGCTTGCCAAAATGCTCGACTTTTGGGAAGGGGAAGCGCGCGCAGACGGCATTGACGAGGGCGTCATTCAAGCGGTGATTTCGCGCCTGCGCTCGTATGAAAAGCTCAGCGCGGAGGGGCGCGCTGAATCGCTTAAAGGGTTATGGAAGCGGATTGGCGAGACATACCCCGAGGCGGGGCAAAAGCCCAAACAGCAGCAGCCCGCTCCACGTCCCAAGCCGCAGCCGCGCTCGGATTCTGTGGCGGGCGCAAAGCACAGCCAAACGCCCGCCGCGCTGAATGCAAGTTTGGAAGTGATTCACGGCATTGGTCCCGCCAACGCAAAGTCGCTGGAAAAACTTGGCTTAAAAACGCTTGGCGACATGCTGTATTATTTTCCGTTTCGTTATGAGGATTACAGCCAGCTCAAACCGATTAAGTCGTTGATGTATGGCGAGGTGGTGACGATTATCGGCGTTGTGCAAAGCGTCACTTCACGTCCCATCAAAGGCGGCAAGGCTTCGATTCAAGAAGTCATCATCAGCGATGGCACAGGCGCGCTGCGGTTGTCTTATTTCAACAGCCCGTGGCTGACAAATCGTTTGAAAGCGGGCAGCGCCATTTCTGTTTCCGGAAAGGTGGACCAATATCTCGGCAGGCTGGTGATGAACGCGCCGGACTACGAAGATGTGGAAATGGAAAACCTGCACACCGCGCGGATTGTTCCCATATACTCACTGACCGAAGGCATTACGCAAAAGTGGCTGCGTAAATATATGAATCAGGTGGTTTCGTTTTGGGCGCCCGCCGTGGTGGATGCGATGCCCGATTCAATCAAACGCGCCGCGCAGCTTGTTTCGCTCGGCGAGGCATTAACGCAAGTGCACTTTCCCGCTTCGCAGGAAAAGTTAAAACTTGCGCGCGAGCGTCTTGCCTTTGATGAAATCTTTTACCTGCAAATGGGCGTTCTGCGCCAAAAGCGCGATTGGAAAGCGGTGGAAGGAAGACGCTTTCCCGTTTCTGATGAATGGCTGCAAACGCGCCTTTCCGCTCTTCCTTTCGAGTTAACCCCTGCGCAGAAAAACGCGCTTGCCGACCTTCGGGCTGACCTTGATTCAGGCAAGCCGATGAACCGTCTCGTGCAGGGCGATGTGGGCTCGGGCAAAACGGTGGTTGCCGCGCTGGGCGCAAGCATGGTGGTTGCCGCCAACGCGCAAGCCGCCGTGATGGCGCCTACTTCCATCCTTGCGGAGCAACATCACCGCAACTTCACCAACCTGCTGGCGCGCGAAGGCGGCTTGTTGAACGAAAGCGAAATCCGCTTGCTGGTGGGCAGCGCGCCCGAAAGCGAAAAAGAGGAAATTCGGCTTGGGCTGATGGATGGCACGATTAAGATTGTGATTGGCACGCACGCGCTGATTGAAGACCCAGTGTTGTTCAAAGATTTGCAATTCATCGTCATTGATGAGCAGCACCGCTTTGGCGTGGAGCAGCGCGCCGCGCTGCGCAGCAAAGGCACAAACCCGCACCTGTTGGTGATGACCGCCACGCCCATTCCGCGCTCGCTGGCGCTGACCGTGTTTGGCGACCTTGATATTTCAGTCATTGACCAAATGCCGATGGGCAGGAAGCCCATCAATACATACGTCCTTCGCCCGCAGGAAAGAGAACGCGCGTTCACCGTCATTCGCGGACAAATTCAAAAAGGCAGGCAAGCCTTCATTGTCTATCCGCTGATTGATGAAAGCGAAAAAATTGAAGCGCGCGCGGCGGTGGATGATTTTGAAAAACTTTCCAAAGTAGTGTTCTCCGACTTTAAGTTGGGCTTGCTGCACGGGCGCATGAAACCCGCCGAAAAAGATGAAGTGATGCTCAAATTCCGCAACAGGGAATTTGACATTCTCGTTTCCACAACGGTTGTAGAAGTGGGCGTGGATGTGCCAAACTCCACAGTGATGTTGATTGAAGGCGCGGATAGATTCGGCTTGGCGCAGTTGCATCAACTCCGCGGGCGCGTGGGGCGGGGAAGCGAAGAGTCGTTCTGCCTGCTCATTCCCACCCGCGAAGACGCGGCGGAAAATGAGCGCTTGCAAGCCATGTCACGAACCAACAGCGGGTTTGAACTGGCGGAGTTGGATTTGAAAACGCGCGGTCCCGGCGAATTTCTCGGCACGCGGCAGGCGGGCTTTGCCACCACGCTTAAGATGGCGAGCATTACCGATGTGAGTCTCATTGAAAAAGCGCGCGAACAGGCGCAAGCCCTGTTTGAACGCGACCCGTACTTGCAACAACCCGAACACGCCCTGCTTAAAGAAGCCTTTGAACGGTTTTGGGGCGCAGGCAAAGGAGATGTGAGTTAGTTTCGTTTGATGTTGATTTTGCTGGCATGACATCTTCCCAACCGAAAAACTCCGCAAAAGGATTATGGTTAGAGCTTTATTTCCCGGAACGTTCGACCCCATTCACTACGGTCACATGGATATTGCCAACCGCGCCTCGCGTCTGTTTGACGAGGTGGTGATGGCGGTGTACGATAAGCCGCTTAAATCGCTGATGTTTTCGCCCGAAGAGAGAATCGCGCTGGTTCGGCAGTCTTTCAACGGAAACCCGAAAATCAAAGTCACCGGATACAGCGGGCTGACGATTGACTTTGCGCGGCAAATTGAAGCGCACGTCATTGTGCGCGGATTGCGCGTCTTTTCTGATTTTGAGTTTGAATTTCGCATGGCGCTGGCAAATCAGCGGCTGGCAAAAGACGCGGTGGAAACGGTGGCGCTCATCACCGCCGAACAGCATACTTTCCTTTCATCTTCCACCGTGCGCGAGATTGCCATGCTCAATGGCGATGTTTCCAGCATGGTTCCGCCGCATGTCAAAGAGGCGCTGCACAACAAGGTGATTAATATGGGAGAGCAATCCCCGCCGAACGCGCTGCGCGATTAATTTGTGCTAGAATTAGCATCGTAACGCGAATGAATTTCGCAAGGATTACGGAGCAAAACATGGACATCCTGCAACTGATTGACCGACTGGAAGAACTCTTCAACGACGCAAAAGCCGTTCCTTTTACGCACAATGTGGTGGTGGATGAAGACCGCATGTTGGAGTTAATTGACCAGATGCGTATTGCCATCCCCGAAGAAGTGAAGAAGGCGCAGCAAATCGCCGCGCAGCGCGACCGCGTAATGGCGCAGGCGCAGGAAGAAGCCAATCGCACGCTGCAACTGGCGCGTGAGAAAGCCGAGCAGATGGTTCAAAAGGACATTATTGTGCAGGAAGCGCAGCGCCGCGCCGACCAGATTTTGGCGCAAGCCCGCGCCGATGCCGAAGCCACCCGCGCCGATGCCGATAACTACGTTTTGGATACGTTGATGCAGCTGCAAGACCAGCTTGCAAAACTTAACAATCAGGTTGCAAACGGAATTCGCGTTATTCAAGAGGAACAATTAAGAAAGATGCCATCCGGCGCCGCGTCTTCATCTGAAAAATGAACATCTCCCCGCGATAGCGGGGAGTTTCTTATAAGGGACACATCATGTACACATCCCCTCCGTGGACAAATTTTACAAAGTACGTTGTAATTTTTTTATCGCTTGCCGCCATTGGCGTCATTATCCGCTTTGCCAGCCCGTTGATTGGTCCGCTGGTGATTTCGGCTTTGCTGGCGTTTGTGCTTACCCCGCTTGTGGAAAGACTCGCAGCCTACCAGCGCATTCGGCGCGACTCGGCTGTGCTGATTGTGTACTTGATTTTCCTCGCGCTGCTGATTGCCGTGCCGTCCATTGTCGCGCCGCTGCTTATCAATCAGGTCTTAAACCTTTCGGTGGATTTGCTGCAAGTGGACAAAGAAATTGAAAAATTCATGAGCCAAAGTTTTGAAATTGCGGGCATGTCTTTTGCGCCCGGCGTTCAGGTAACGCAAAGCATTCAAGACTTGCTGCAAGAATTTATTGGGCAAGTCTCCACCGGCGCGGTTAACTTTTTGGGCGCGGTCAGCTCCAATTTTGCGTGGCTGCTGGTCATCCTTGTTGCCACCTATTATTTTTTGAAGGACGGCGGCGCGTTAACAAACTGGCTGGTCAGCTGGCTGCCCGAAGGCTACCATAACGACGCGCGCATGTTTATTTCGGAAATGAACCGCATCTGGGCGGTCTTTATTCGCGGGCAGTTGATTCTCGCCTTTTTGATTGCCATTATGACTTCCATTGGCATGGCGGCTGTCGGCTTGCGCGGCGCGGTGGGCGTGGGCATTGTGGCAGGCGTGTTGGATGTCATCCCCTCGGTGGGTCCAATGGTGGGCGGCGTCATTGCCGTGTTGGTTGCTTTAATTTTCGGCTCGTCCTATTTGAACGTATCCAATTTTGTCTTTGCGCTTATCGTTGGCGCAATTTTTCTTGTCATTCAGCAAATTGAAAACATCTGGCTGCGCCCGCACATTATGGGGCAAACGTTAAAGATTCACCCCGCTGTGGTTTTTATCGGCGTGATTGGCGCGCTGGTGCTTTCCGGCGTGCTTGCCGCGCTCACCATCATTCCGCTTATGGCAACGGCCGGCATGTTGGGGCGGTACATTTACGAGAAAATTACCCAAGTCGAATCTCCGCCCAAAGAGGAAAACGCTGAATAAATATGCGCGCTGCTGTTGGCGTAAAGCCTTCGCGAATATTTGCGGGGGCTCTTGTTTTTTTAACTTTTCCACGCGGCGGCTGCCAGCAGCAGCCATCCTGTCACAAAGGCAACGCCGCCCAGCGGGGTGATGTACCCCAGCCGTAAGTTGCTGAATGCCATGATGTATAAACTTCCCGAAAAGAGCGCCACGCCCGCCACAAAAGACCAGCCCGCACATTTGATGAGATTTGCCTGCGCGGGAAAATAGGTCAGCGCCCATGCGGCGGCAAGCAGCGCGAGCGCGTGATACATGTTATACCGCGCGGCTTTTTCCATCCATTCGAGCTGTTTGGCGGACATGAACTGTGTTGCGCCGTGCGCGGCGAATGCTCCCATGCCGACGGAGAAGGCGGCTAGCAGAGAACCAATGGAGAAAAAGAGGTTGGACATATTTTATGTTTATCCGTATTTGAATCCGGCAATGAAGAGCGCGGTGGTTATGAACAATAGAACGGGGAATAACTTGATTGTTTTTTCACGCGGCAGGAGGGGCTTGCCCGCTTTGAGGAAAGAGAGCAAAAGCCCAAGAATGCCAATGGACGCGCCTCCCAGTCCGACGAGCAAAAACAGCGGAGCGGAATCCGCTTGCAGGACGGCAAAAAACGGCAGCAGGAAAATCATCATGCCGGAAATGCCGTGCGTGACGGCAATGACAATGACGGGCAGTTTGTTTTGGAGTGTAAAGGAGCGCGTGATAATGACGGCGATAAAACTGACGATTGAAAACGAAAGATACAGATTGCGCCATGCTTCAAGGCGCTGCCAAACCAAGCCAAGCGAAAGCGTAAGCGGAATGATGGTGGAAAAGATGACCACAATCGGCAGTTCCAGCACATCCAAACCGAGAATGATGATAAGCAGGCAGGCTACCAGTAAAACGCCGAAGGCAATGGTATATGCGGTGATGGCGACTTTGTCCATCCGGTCTATACCGATGGCGATTTGATACGCGGCAAGAAAAACAGTAAAAAACAATAAAGTTCGGTCGAGGGAGGAAAGTTTCATTTAAGGAATAATCAAGAGCATGGCAAAGGTCATATACATCGAGGCGTATTTGAACAGGCTGAAATTAACGCGCTCGGAGGGGCGGAATACGGTGGTGACGGCAAGGAAGAACAGCCCCGCGCTCAGCACGATGATGACTCGCAGCACGCCCGCGGTGACGCCAATCCACATCGCGGCGAGTCCCATTGTAAGCGCGGCAATGACGCTGGAAAAAGCAATCGCAAAACGGGTGACGGCTTCGCCGTAGGTGGAAGGGAAGGTGGGGACGCCCGCGTTGTTGTAGTCGTCAAAAAATTTGAGGCTGAATGTCAAAGTGTGGGTGGGAATCCAGAACAAGACTGCGGCGGCGAGCAGAATGCCAATCAGGTCAATTTGCCCGACGGCTAAAACGCGCCCGGAGAGGATGGGCATGGCGCCGGAGATTCCCCCCCAGACGATGCTCCAACAGGTGCGGCGTTTGAGCCAGATGCTGTACACGACCACATCGAAAAACAACCCGGCAAAGACGACGATGCCGTACAGCCAGTCAATCATCAGCGCCCAGCCAATGCCGATGGCTGAGACAATCATGCCGAGCGTGAAGACTTCTTTTTGCGTCACCTGCCCGGCGGAGGTGGGGCGTTTGTGCGTGCGTTTCATTTTTGCGTCAATGTCCCGGTCCCACCACATGTTGAGGATGGTGGAGCCTGCAATGGCAAGGAACAGGCTGGGGAGCATTTGCAAAAAATCCTTCCAGACGATTTCGGTGTGCGCGCTGAGGTAGCCCGCCACGCCGGTGAGTAACAATAAACTTGTTTGCA
The DNA here is from genome assembly GCA_034434265.1 of Anaerolineales bacterium. GTDB lineage: Bacteria > Chloroflexota > Anaerolineae > Anaerolineales > Villigracilaceae > Villigracilis. The sequence goes on from DAOTZP010000425.1 coordinate 27,700, forward strand.
GGGATTTGATGAGCGGGAGATAAAGCTTTGTCTTTTGAATGATGAGTTGCATGGAATACTCCTGAAAGAACGCGGTACAGCGGGCAAGTATACCAGCTGTATATGATGAAGATTTAAGAAAAAAACAGGGCTTGCGAAGAAGCCCTGTTTTTTGCGGGTGATGCGCGGGGTTACAGAATGCCGAGTTCTTTCAATTTTGCTTCCGGCACAACGCCGTTGACCCAGCCGCGTTTTTCGTTGTATTCGGAGAGCATTTGCTCAAGTTCGCAAACGTGACCTTGCGAGCCGGGCTGGGTGGAGGCTTCTTCCAGGAAGCGTTTGGGCAGGTAGTCGGAGTTTTCGCGGAAACCAGCCAGATTGTTGTAGTAGCGTTCAAGGTTGTAGATGCGCTCGCCGGTTTTGAGGACGTCGTCTGCGGTGAATGGCACGCCGGTCATGGCGGAATATTGCATGGCGTATTCTTCCGCGCCCATGGCAAACGCGCTGAATTTGCACAGGTCCATGCTGTCGGAGAAGGCGTGGACGTTTTGGAAAATCATCACCAGTTCGCCTTTGCCTTTCCATTCCAGCGGGTCCACTTTGAGGGAGTTGAAGGGCATGACGCCGAGTTCGGCTGCAGGGGTGTAGGCGCGGAGGTGGCACGCGCCGCGGTTGGACGTGGCGTAGGCGATGCCCATGCCTTTCAAGCCGCGCGGGTCGTAGGCGGGGATGCCCTGTCCCTTGACAGTCATGGCGAGTTCGGGGTGTCCGAAGTGGGCGGCGGTTGCGTCTGCGCCGTTTGCCATCACGTCGCCGAATCCCTTGCGGTAGGCAATCATTTCCGCGGCTTTGGTCATGCCGTCGGGGTCGCCCCAGGCGATGGTGCCGCTGCCGTTGGCGTAGCCTTTTTCGCTGGCTTCCATCCAAATCGCGATGGGGTGACCAATTTCAATGGCGTCCATGCCGAAATCATTGCACAGGTCAATCATCTTGGCAACAAGGCGGGCATCGGAGTTGCCGCAGTTCGCGCCGACGGACCAGGCGGGTTCGTATTCCACCGATTCCATGCGCAGACCGGCATACGGTCCGTCTTTGATTTCCACTTCCTTCTTGCAGGCAACCGGGCAGGCGTGGCAGGTGGGGTTATCCACCAAAATATTGGCGTTGACCCATTCACCGGCGATGGTTTCCGCGCCTTCGCCAAAGGCGGTCAGCGTGCTGTTTTTTGTGGGCAGCGCGCCAATGCTGTTGGTGATGTTCATTAATACGTTGGTGCCGTACACGGAAAGTCCGCCTTTGCGCGGGGAGGTGATGTTCTCTTCCGCCATGATGTTTTTGAGCGAGCGTTCGTGCGCGGGTTTCCATGCGTCGCGGTCTGCGGCTTTGGTGAGTTTCTTTTCGGCTTTGATGACAATGGCTTTGAGCATTTTGCTTCCGCCCACGCAGCCGGTGCCGCCGCGTCCGCTGGCGCGGTCGTTTTCGTTCACCCAGCACGCAAACTTGACCAGGTTCTCGCCCGCAGGTCCAATGGCGATGACGGTTAAGTCTTTTTCGCCGTATTTTTCCTTGAAGTATTTAACAGTGTCGTGAACGCCTTTGCCCCATACTTCCGAGGCGTCGAGCAGTTCCATTTGGTCGTCATGGATGTATGCATAGGTCGGCTTTGCAGCCTTGCCTTTGAAGACCAGCCCGTCGAAGCCAGCCCAGCGCAGGCGCGCCGCAGACCAGCCGCCGTGATGCGAATCGGTGACTGTGCCGGTTAATGGCGATTTGGTGACGATTGCCATGCGTCCGCTCATGTTGGCTTCTGAGCCGGTGAGGGGACCGTTCATGAAGCATAAAATGTTGTCCGGGGAAAGCGGGTCAACTGTGGGTCCGTTGTCAAAAACGAACTTGACGCCCAATCCGCGTCCGCCGATGTATTTCTTGGCGTCTTCTTCGGGAACGGGTTTGTACTCCACCTTTCCCGCCGTTAAATCAACCCAAGCAATACGATTTGCATAGCCGCCTAACATAGTCATCTCCTTTTTGGTAAATGATAATAGAACAGCCGTTGCGCTGCTCATTCTGACTTAAAATAGCATTTGAAAAAATGAAAAGCAATATTTAAGTTTTTCTTTAATCGTATCAGTGACATTTGTCATATCAAATTAAAATTGCCGCCTGTATTCCGCGCAACGCGTGCTATAATGTGCCTGTTGGGCGCTTAGCTCAGTTGGTTAGAGCACCTCGTTTACACCGAGGGGGTCGGGGGTTCGAGTCCCTCAGCGCCCACTTTTCCCGCGCAAGCGGGATTTTTGTTTTACAAAGACATTACGGAACGAAATAAAAAAACTCACGTCCCGTCAATTATCCGGCGGACGTGAGTCAAAGTTCAAAATCAACAAGATGGTTCAGGCTATCTGCAATTCTTTCTTTAATGAAGCAACCAGGCTTTTCTTTTCATCTTCTTTGAGAAAGGATGCCTGCGCGGCGTTGAGGATGGTCTGCTTTAAACTGTTGATTGGGACTTTCATTTCCTGACAGGCATGCTGGTATTCATGCGAAAGGGTAATGCGCGACACGCTTGGGTCATCGGTGTTCACTGTCACATTCAGTCCCGCTTCCATCATTTTGGGCAGCGGATGTTCCGCCAGCGATTTGACCACGCCCGATTGATAATTGCTGGTGACGCAAACTTCAAATGTTGTATTGCGTTCCTTTGCGGCGGCAGTTACGTTTGCGTCTTCCAGCACACGCACGCCATGACCAATTCGCTCGGCGCTGAGGTATTGAATGGCTTCGTAGATGTTTTTTGCCGGTCCCCATTCCCCCGCGTGAATGGTGACATGCAAGCCCGCCTGATGCGCTTCGTGAAAGATGTCAAAAAACGGAATTGCGGAAAATTCCGCTTCGTTGCCAGCCAGGTCAATGCCCAGCACGCCGTCTTTGATGTGGTCGGCGGCAAGCCACGCAACCTGTTCCGCCAGTTCGGGACTTTCATGCCGGTTGACCGAAACAATCAACCCGACTTTGATTTTGAACTTTTGTGAGGCTTCCTTCGCGCTGGCAATCACCCAATCCATCACGTCGTGCAACGGAAAGCCCTCCGCGCGGCTTAATGCAACGGGCGTGAAGCGCAACTCCATGTAACGGACGTTGTCCTTTGCCGCGTCTTCAATCGCTTCCTGCGTCACGCGGTGAATCACATCCGGCGATTTGTAAAACAACCGCAATGTCTTGAACTTCTCCAAAAAGTTGGTGAAGGTCATCGGGTCTTTGTCTTGCACCTGCACCAGCCCGCTCAGGTTGAACATGCTGGCAGGCACGGTCACCCCGTGCTGCCGCGCGATGTCCAGCATGGTGGTCAAACGCAAAGACCCTTCGAGATGGCGGTGTAACTCCACCTTGGGAAGGGAAAAAAATTGATTGAGCGGGGTGGTGTCGTTGCGAAACAATCTGCCTCTAAAAAGCGCTGTTGTTTAAATTTTACGCTCTTTGCCGCAAAATACTGATGAGACAAAAGAACTAATGCCGCCTTCTCTTTTTCTTCGCGCCGCCGGAACTTTCCTGCGGCTTTGGCGCGGAAGCGGTCTCACCTTCGGACGTTTCAACGGGGTTGATTTCGATTCTGCTCGGTCTTGCCGCAAATGCGCGGCTAATGACCAATCCGCGCACGTCTTCCATCAACTGTCGGAACATTTCGGATGCTTTCGCTTTATATTGTACCAGCGGGTCGCGCTGCGCGTAAGCCTCCAAGCCGATGGAAACGCGCAGCGCCTCGATGCGGGTGAGATATTCCACCCACAAATCGCTGAAGGCGCTTAACAATAATTGACGATGACTCTCGTTCAAAACATACCAGCCGATTGCGTCAATCAAACGCGCGCGATTCTCTTCGGTCAGTCTGGAAACCGGCTCCCCGAGTCTTTCCTCCCCGAAGACGATTCGCGCGGCTTCGCCGAAATCCGCGAGGCGGACGGCGTTCATGCTCAGCCGGGCGTATTCCGCCTGTCCCAATGCGGCGCGGAGCTCGTCTTCCGCCTTGTCGAGGTGATTCATCACGTCTTCTTTAATCGCGTCCGCTTCCATGCCTTCCAGCGTCTGCGCGGCGAGGAATGTATAAGTGAAGCGCGTGTAAGTCTGCTTGACCTGTTTGTGCGTGCGCGAGTCAAACGCCGTGCGGACGCCCTGCGTCAGGTTGAGCAGCAGGCGCAGTTTGCCGGAATCGTCGGCGGGGTTATCGCGCTGCAAGAGCGCGTCCACATCGCGGCTGATTTGCGCGGCGAGCGTTTCGCGGCGGCGAGTCAGCGCTTCGCGCGCGGCGTTGGTGATGATTCCTTCGAGTTCATCCCAGTCGGGCGGCAGTTGATTTGGGAAAGTCATCTGTGTCCCGATGCGGTTTTGAATCGCGCCGACGAGCCGCGTGGCGTGAATTGCCGTCAATTGCCGCGCGACCATCTCTTGAATATCTTCCTTCGCGTCTTCGGGGTTTTCGCCCAGTTTGCGCAGCGTTTCGTTGTTAAGTTTCAACTGCAAATGAACCAGCGCGTTGATTTCTTCCAAAATCTTCTGCGGGCGCGGCTTTTCTTCCAAATCGCGCAAATTTTGGAAATACGCGTCAAGGTCGTCGTCGCGCTCGTCAATTTGCGCTTCGAGCGCCTCGCCTGTTTTCTCGATGAGCGATTCGATGGCGCGTTGAACGTGCTTCTCTTCGGCTTCGATGGCGCGGGCGGCAAGGTTTAAGACGGCGGGCTTCAGGTCGCCGGATTGCAATTCGCCCAGCGTCAACTTAAGCCCGTAGGACGGGAACAAGCCATTGAGCGATTCAAACGGCGGCTGGACCTGGTCCAGCCATGCAATCAAACGCCAGAAGCCTTCCTCGTCCGCCGCGCCCAACTCCACGCGCTTGGAGACTTCGGCTTCGAGCATGTCCGCCACGTCCTCGCTCAAATCTTCCTTCACGAAGATTCTGTCGCGCTGCGAATAAATCTGCTGGCGTTGTTTGTTCAGCACGTCGTCGTATTCCAGCAAATGCTTGCGAACGTCGAAGTTCGCGCCTTCCACGCGGGTCTGCGAGCCTTCGATGATGTTGCTGACGAGGCGCACTTCAAGCGGGAGCGAATCGTCCACGTTCAGCCTTTGCATCAGGCTGTTCACCTGGTCGCCGCCGAACAAGCGCATCAGGTCGTCTTGCAGGGAAAGATAAAAGCGCGAGGAGCCGGGGTCGCCTTGACGGGCGGCGCGTCCGCGCAATTGATTGTCAATGCGCCGCGCCTCGTGCCGCTCCGAGCCGATGACGTGCAAGCCGCCGAGTTGCTTCACGCGCTCCATGTCCTCGAAATATCGCAGGAAGAGTTTAACCTCCGCCTCGTAAATGCCATAGTCGGCGGGATTGACTTTAAGCAGCGCCTGCCGCCGCTCTTCGAGGGACATATCAAACGCGTCTTTGTATCCCGCGCGGCTCAACACGCGATTGACCGCGCTGATGACTTCCTCCGCCAGCTCGCCGCCGAGTTTGATGTCCACGCCGCGCCCCGCCATGTTGGTGGCGATGGTCACCGCGCCAAACGCGCCCGCCCCCGCGATGATTTGCGATTCTTCGGTGTGTTTGCGCGCGTTCAACACCTGATGAGGCACGCCGCCCTGCGCGATGGCTTTCAAGCGTTCCGCCGCGTCAGCGGGCAGCCTTAACAAATTCAGCAGGCGGTTTAAGTTGTTCGGCTCTTCGGGGTTGATGCTGGTCAAGCCGTGCGGCGCGATGAATTTTCTCATCGCGTCGGGCGAGAGCTTTTCCAGCGGCTCGTTAAACGGCGCGAGTTCGGCAATCAAGCGCCCGTCTTCTTCGATGTCCTTCGCGGTCATGTACGCGTCGCGGATTAACATCACTTGCAGCAGGCGGCGCACGGACTCGGCTTTGAGTCTGCCCGACAATCTATCCGATGATTCAACCGAAGTCGTGCCGACCAGCAGCGGGCGTCCCAGCGCGTGATAGCGGATAATCTCCGCGACGATGGCGCGGAGTTTCGCTTCCACCGTGCGGTAAATCACGTCGGGGTAATCTTTGCGGCGGTAATAAATTTTTCCGCTGCCGTCTTTGGCGACGAAATACGAATACGAATAGCCCTCTTCGTCCTTGTCTTTTTTTTCTTCGAGAGTCGCGTCCGCGCGCAGCGATTGATATTCCAAATTGGTCGGCACGGGCATGACTTCAATTTTGTAAATCTTGTTGAACTCTTCCGCTTCGGTCAGCGCGGTGCCGGTCATGCCCGCGAGTTTTTCGTACATGCGGAAATAGTTTTGCAGGGTAATCGTCGCGTAGGTCACGTTCTCCGGCTCGACCTTCACGCCTTCCTTCGCTTCGACGGCTTGATGCAGCCCGTCGCTCCAACGCCGCCCCGGCATCAGCCGCCCGGTGAACTCGTCCACAATGACGACTTTGCCGCCCTGCACGAGGTAATCCTTGTTGCGGTGAAACAGGAATTGCGCGCGCAGCGCCTGTTCGAGATAGCCGGTCATGCGCGCCTGTTCGGGGGTCAAATCTTCAGGGCGGTCGGGGTCGCGCAGCGCCATCCCCAACATGGACTCGACGCGGCTGAATCCGACTTCGGTCAGGTTCACGCTGCGGTTCTTTTCATCCACCTCGACGTCTTCCGGCTTCAACTGCCGCACGATGTTTGCCATCACCCCGTAATATTGCAGGTCGCCCGAAGCGGGTCCCGAAATGATGAGCGGCGTGCGCGCTTCGTCAATCAGCACGTTGTCCACTTCGTCCACGATGGCGAAATAATGCCCGCGCTGCACTCTGTCCGCGAGACGATACGCCATGTTGTCGCGCAGATAATCGAAACCGAATTCGGAATTTGTGCCGTAGGTGACGTCCGCGCGGTAGGCTTCTACGCGGTCCGCCAGCCGCAGGTGATGTTGGTCTTCGTGCGGCGATTCGCGGGTGAAATCCACGAGAAAGGCTTTCTTGCCGTTCTCGGTCGCCGTCGCCATTTGCAGCACGCCCACGCTGAGTCCGAGCGCGTGATAGATGGGCGCCATCCAGCGGGCGTCGCGCCGCGCGAGGTAATCGTTCACCGTCACCAAATGCACGCCGCGCCCCGCGAGCGCGTTAAGGTACACGGGCAGAGTCGCCACCAGCGTCTTGCCTTCGCCGGTCTTCATCTCCGCGATGGCGCTGCTGTGCAAAATCGCCCCGCCGATGAGCTGCACGTCGTAGTGCCGCAGCCCAATCGTCCGTTTGGACGCTTCGCGCACCGCGGCAAAGGCTTCGGGCAGGAGTTGGTCTAAAATGTCTTGCAGCGCCTTGCGCCTCTCTTTTTCGTCTTCCATCCCCGCGG
>DAOTZP010000426.1:0-2086 GCA_034434265.1 Anaerolineales bacterium
CCTTGCGAACCGCAGTGCCGATACAGGTCATCGGGCAGGACCCCAGCCTGATATTAACCGGCAGCATTCCGAAAGAAACACGGCTGGTGCTGCGCGCGCCGCGCTCCATCTGGGCGGCAATTGAAGCCGACCCGCAAAGCGTCCGCGCGGTGTTGGACCTTTCCGCAACGGGCGCAGGCGAGCACACGCTCAACCTGCAAATTCAAATTGACAAGCGCCCGGTGCAAATCATTTCGGTTTCTCCGCAAACAATCACGGTGTCGCTGGAAATGATTGCCACAAAAACATTGACAATTGACACAGATGTTTCCGGTGAAACTGCGGCGGGCTATCAGTCTGGCGAGATAGAAATAAACCCGTTGGAAATTGTCATCGCGGGTCCTCAATCGCAGGTGGAAAAAGCCATGCGCGCGCGCGTGGCAATCAGCCTGAATGGTTTGCGCGAAGACATGGAGCAAACCCTGCCTGTCGAAATTTTGGATGAAAACGGCGCGCGCGTCGCCGGCATCAGCGCAACGCCAGACAGCGTGCGCGTGACCGTGCCTGTCACCCAACAAGGCGGATACCGCGACGTGGCGGTCAAAGTGATAACCAGCGGGCGCGTGGCAAGCGGTTATCGTTTGACGGATATTTCCGTTTTTCCCCCGGTGGTGACAATCTTCTCATCCGACCCGAATCTCGTCGCCAGCCTGCCGGGCGTGGTGGAAACCGAAACGCTCGACTTGCGAAACGCGCAGGAAGACATCACCACCCGCTTGGCATTGAATTTGCCTGAGGGAATTTCGGTCATTGGCGAACAGGCAGTGTTGCTGCAAGTCAATATTTCGCCCATTGAAAGCAGCATCACACTTGCGGGAGAAAAAGTGGATGTGATTGGACTGGCGGAAGGATTAAGCGCGCAAGTTTCCCCGCAAACGGTGGATGTGATTGTCTCCGGTCCGCTGCCAGTGCTGGATACGCTCTCGCGGCAGGATGTAAGAATTACAGTGGATTTAACCGGGTTATCTGCCGGCACGCATCAAATCACGCCAAAGGTGGAAGCCTTAATATCCAATGTGGTTGTGGAAGCGGTATTGCCAAACACCATCGAAGTTGTCATTACTCCGGGCGTTACTCCAACGCCTTAAGAATAAAAATGGAAAATAAATGAAACCAATTGTAGCTCTTGTAGGAAGACCAAACGTAGGAAAATCAACGCTGTTCAATCGTCTGGTGGGAGAACGCGTGGCAATTGTGGATGACGTGCCGGGCACCACCCGCGACCGTTTATTCGGCGATGCGGAATGGAACGGACGGGCTTTTCGCGTGGTGGATACAGGCGGCATTGACCCCGCCCACGGCGGAAAAACCCCGCTTTCAATTGGCTCTGCGGAATTTATTGAAGACATCCGCAAGCAAGCGCAAGCCGCCATCCGCGAAGCGGACGCAGTGCTGTTTGTCAACGACGGGGAAACCGGCGTAACCGAGCCGGATTTGGAAGTGGCAAAAATTTTGCGCCGCTTTCAAAAAAAACAAGCGGATGGCAGTCTCTTTCCGCCGATTTTTGTAGCGGTGAACAAATGCGAAAATGAACAACGCCGCCAGCAAGCCGCCGAGTTTTATCAACTTGGGCTGGGCGACCCGTACCCCATCTCTGCCATTCACGGCACAAACACAGGCGATTTGCTCGACGCGCTGATTGCCGCGCTCCCCGCAGAGGAGGAAGAAGAGGAAGATGACAGCGTAAAAATTGCGATTGTTGGCAAACCCAACGCGGGAAAGTCCAGCCTGCTGAACAAACTGGCGGGCGAAGAGCGTGTCATCGTCAGCCCGATTGCAGGCACAACCCGCGATGCCATTGACACCAAAATTGAAGTGGATGGAATCCCCGTGACGTTAATTGATACGGCTGGCATCCGTAAACGTGGGAAAATTGACCAAGGGGTGGAACAGTACAGCGTGCTGCGCGCGTTCAAATCCATTGAACGGGCGGATGTGGCGCTGCTGGTCATTGACGCTGTGGAAGGCATCACCACACAGGACGCGCACATTGCAGGATATATTTTGGATGAATGGAAGTCTTGCGTGGTGTTGGTGAACAAATGGG
>DAOTZP010000427.1:0-5981 GCA_034434265.1 Anaerolineales bacterium
TTCAAACGCTTGCGCCGCGTTAACCGCCTCGACAACCGTGTACCCTTCCGCGCTCAATACGCGCCGAATTAAGTTGCGGTTGTCGGGGTTATCCTCAACGTATAGAATCGTGCCTTTATCTTCTTCTGGAAACATAGCATTTTACTCCAGCAAAATTTTACTTGCGCGTATATTGTAACCGCATGACAGCTACCTTACAAATGAAAAGCTTTTTCATTGCTAATCACACAATATCAATTGTGAGCGAGGGGGGTGAGTCTTGTTGCCTTAAAATCCTGCTCATATATAAGCAAGCACAAATTATACCCTACGCTTAAGAACCCGTATATGAATTGACAAGCAGGCTTGGCGCAAAGCGAATTGAAAAAACTCCCCCGATAAAAGAAAAAGTCCCCTGTGTTTTGAGGGGATTTTTCAGAGCGGGTAGCGGGAATCGAACCCGCATATCTTGCTTGGGAAGCAAGTGTTCTACCACTGAACTATACCCGCAGAATGAACGGCTTGGATTATACGCTACAAAGAAAAGCCATGTCAAGCGTGGCGATTTAATAGCGCGTTTGCCAGTTCCAGCATGGAACTTCCCGCCGCGCCCTGCGGGTTTGCCGCCCGCAGATAGTTCAACGCGGTTTGCGTTTCTTGCTCGGCGATTTTTTCCGCGTACTGTTTTGCGCCTTCGGCTTCGAGCAGGTTTGCCAGGCTGGTCACTTCGGCGGGTTGGATGGAACCGCGTTTCCATCTTTCCGCGAACTTGGCTCGTTGCCCCAATCCATACAGCACGGGCAGGGAATTTTTTCCCTCCACCAAATCGCTTGCGGCGGATTTGCCCGTGAGCATTTCATTGCCCCAAATGCCGAGGATGTCATCCAGCACTTGAAACGCCAGCCCCAAATGATGACCAAACAGGCGAAACGCTTCTTGGGCTGCTTCGTCCGCCCCGCCCAGCAGCGCGCCGATTTGCGCGCAGGCTGAAACCAGCGCCGACGTTTTTCCGCTTATCATGGGGAAGTAATCTTCAATGCTTAAATCCGACCGTTCTTCGTAAGTCATATCCAGATATTGTCCGCGCGTCAGTTCAAGGCAGGTGTTTTGCAAAATGGATGCGGCGCGGAGCGTGACCTCGGCGGGAAAGTTTTTTTGCAGGTCAATCATGGCTTGGTTGGCAATGACAAACAACGCGTCGCCGACATTGATTGCCAGCGGCACGCCCCATTGCACCCACACGGTTGGTCTGCCGCGCCGCTTGTCGGAATTATCCTGCACGTCGTCGTGGACAAGGCTGAAATTGTGGATGAGTTCCACTGCGGCGGCGGCGGGCAGCGCGGGGTGATAGTCTTTGCCAAAGCAGGCGGCGGCGAGCAGCACCATCAGCGGGCGAATCCGTTTGCCCGTTGCTTCTTTGCCCGCGCCTTTGCCCGTCCATCCCATGTGATAGGTGAGCATCTCGTGAAAGGGGCGCGTGCGCTCCGCGTTCAGCCGCGCAATTTGGGTTTGCAACTCGCGCTCAATTTCAGGGAGCATGATTTCGATGTATTGCTGCAGGTTCATAGGATGTTTCTCTTTTCCAATTCGTTTCTTAATTGTTCAGGCGATTTGAAGTGAATGGCGTCAAACCCCAATGTTTGCGCGGTGGAAATGTTTGCCGGGGAGTCGTCAATGAACAAACATTCCTGCGCGGATTTGTTTGCCATTTGCAGGCACAATTCATAAATGGCGGGGTCGGGTTTGATTAATTGTACTTCGCCGGAGAGGAGAATGCCATCGAATAAATCGAAGAAGGAAAACCGCGACCGGGTGAGCGGAAACGTTTCCATGGACCAGTTGCTTAAGCCATACAGCGGGTGTTTTTTTGCTTTCAGTTCGCGCAAAATTTTCACCGAGCCTTCGATGCTTCCGTTGATGGATTGAATCCAGTTTTCATGAAATGCGCGGATAAGCGCGGCGCGATGCGGAAATTGCTCCGAAAGGATTTGCACGCCTTCGGAGAATTTTCGTCCTTTATCCTGCTGGGCGTTCCATTCCATAAAGTTGACTTCCTGCAAGAAGTCTTCCATTTCCTGCGGGTTGGGGAAGTAGTTTTTATACAGGTTGCGCGGATTCCAGTCCACCAGCACGCCGCCAAAATCGAAAATAATGGTTTTCAGGTTCATTGTCCGTTTCTGCGCCAGAGTTCAAACCCGCCAAAGCCGGTTGCGCCTTCCACTGCGTAGGGTTTGCGCGTCCAAGTTTTGAAGATGCCTGCGGAAGGGTCAAACGGGTCGTAGAGCATGACTTCGCTGATGATAAATCCGTTTTCGGTGTAGTGGTTGGTGACGGAATACGCGCGCCCGAGTGAATCAACGCGGTTGACGACAAGCATGTGTTCAAAATTTCCGCCGGTGCCGTCTTTCAGGTATAGAAAGTCGCCGGGGTGCAGGGGAAATCCTTTGTAATCAATTTTGTTGATGGCGGTGCGAATGACGTGGTGGTCAAAGGTTTCTTTGGGAAAGACGCGGTTGAGCAGCGCGCGGTCTTTTCCCAAAAAGGGGTTGAGCAGCCAGAATTCAATGGGCGCAACGTCCGGGGTGATGATTCCCGCGCGCTGCAGGATGGCAATGGAAAGCGGACCGCAGATTAAGGTCGGTGAGCCGTATCCTTTTCCCGCAATTTGTTCGCCGATTTTTTTGCTTTCCTGCGTGGTGGCGGCGGCAAATTGAATCGAAACATTGTATAAATTCATCTGCTGCTGCGCGGAGAGTTTGCCTGCAAAACTTAATTCGCCGCTTTGCAGTTTTTGTTCGGCGGGCGAGAGCGTGGCTGTGGGCGGCGGCGTTGCTGTGTCGGTCGGCGTGAAGAATGAAATGTAGGTGGGCGTGAATGTGAATGTGAATGTGGGCAGTGGCACGGCGGGGGTGGCATTGGAGGGCGGGGCAATCAGTTGCGGGGGGGCAATTGTTTCAACCGCCGGGCTGGGCGGAAGAATTAAAGCCTTTGCCTTTTCGTTGGAAAGAATGATGATGCCGCTGATGGCTGCCGCAAATGCGGCGAGAGCGGCGCCCCCTGCGAAGCCGTATCCCAAGTATTTGAGATTGGATGACTTTTTTTTCATTGCCCGCCGATTTTAACCGAAAACGGCGGGCAATGATTTACTTGAACTGTTCCAGCGAATCCAAATCAAACTGGTTAATGCTGCTGATGAAGTCTTCGCCGAAGTATTGGGTGTTCAGTTTGGGAAGGAAGCCGTCCGCGTGCATTTGTTTAATGATTTCGGAAGCTTTTATTGCCAGACTGCGCGAGTCGGATTTTTCGTTTTTATCGGTTGCCATAGCGCCAAACGCAAAGTACACCGGCTCGCCGATTTTTTTGATGGCAAGCCCTCTTGCCATGGCTTCCGCGCCGTTAAATTGGTCGGTGACTACGCCGTCTATCAAGCCGTTGGCTAAGTCTTCCAACGCTGCCGTATCCACATCGTAACTGACGATTTCGGCGTCTTTGATGTCGAACTTAATGTCGCTGCCGGGCGTTACAAGCGTCCCTTTGAGATATTCTTCAGAGGTGCAGCCGCTGCATACGCCCACGCGCTTGCCCGAAAGGTTGGCGGGGGTTTTGTATTTGGAGTCTTCCTGCACGAAGACAACGCTGTATCCGGCGGAATAAGGCTGCGTAAAGTACAACACTTGTAATCGTTCGGGCGTAATGCCCATTGAGCCAATGTGAATATCCCAGCGCCCGCCCCAGTTGCCGCTGATGATGCTGCTCCATGCCGGGGTGACGAAACAGGCTTCCACGCCCATGCGTTTGGCAAGTTCCACCGCGACTTCGATGTCGAAGCCTTCCATTTGGGAAGAGGTATATTCATTGGCGCGGCATTTGGTATCCGCCGGGCGAGTTGCGTTTTCAATCAATTTTGATTGCGGCGGGTAGTCCGCGTCGGTGGCGACGATGATGGTTCCCCGATTGAGGATTTTGCCCAGCAAATCGTTGGATGCGTTTGCAGCAGGTTGGCTTGGGGAGGCATTCGCGCAGCCGGATAATGCCAGCATCAGAATCACGAGGGAAAGCAATATGGTCTTTTGAATTTTGACGGCGTTCATAATGTTTCTCCTTTTAGGTATTAGTGTTCTGACTGCCGCGAAAAGGGCTGGCTGGGTTTTATCCGTTAACTTTTATTAACTTGTTTTTTTGCAGTTCTTTCAAGTTTTTTGCGCCGCAGGCAAACATGGTCACTTCAATTTGCCGCCGGGTGAGTTTCATCATTTCAATTGCGGCTTCGGTGGAGATGGCAGCCGTTTTGAGGAATTGCACCGCCATGCCGCCGAGCGTTGCGCCAAGCGCGACGCATTTGGCAATATCCAGCCCGTCTTTGAGCCCGCCGCTGGCGAAGATGGGAAGATTGGGCGCGGCTTGTTTGACGTGCAGGATGGACTCGGCGGTGGGAATTCCCCAGCCGACGAAGGTGGCGGCGAGGCGGCGGGTGAATTCGTCCGGCGCGCGGTGCATTTCCACTTGCGACCAGCTGGTACCGCCCGCGCCTGCCACGTCAATGGCGCTGACTCCGCATTCGGCGAGCAGTTTGGCGGAGCGTTGTGAAATTCCCCAGCCGACTTCTTTTGCAATGACTGGCACGCCGATTTTTTTGCACACTTCTTCAATTTTTTTTGCGATGCCTGCAAAGTTTGTATCGCCCGCGTCTTGCACGGCTTCTTGCACGGGGTTGAGGTGAAGGATGAGCGCGTTGGCTTCAATCATCTCCACGGCGCGGCGGCATTCTTCCACGCCGTAGCCGTAATTGAATTGCACGGCGCCAAGGTTGGCGAATAATAAAATATCCGGCGCGGCTTTTCTTACTTGAAAGGTTTTTGCCTGTTCGGGATGTTCGATGGCGGCGCGCTGGCTGCCGACTCCCATGGCAATTTTGCATTCCTGCGCGGCTTCCGCCAGCCGCAGGTTGATTTTCTCCGCTTCGGATGTGCCGCCGGTCATGGAGCTAATCAGGATGGGGGCGGATAAGCCAACGCCGAACAGCTCGACCGAAGAATCAATCCGCGCCAAATCCAGTTCGGGGAGGGCTTCGTGGGTGAATCGGTAGTTTTCCAATCCGGTGGCGAGAGCGGAGCGGACGTCCTGCTCTAAATTGATTTTGATGTGGTCGGCTTTTCGCTGGTCTATGGGCGCAACTTTTGTCATGAGGCGGTGTTCCTTTGTTTGTATGACGGCTTGACAGCCTTTGCAAGTGGATTACAATTTGTAACTAATTTCATAAAGGAGAAATTTTATGTCTGACACTTATACTGAACTCAAGGCAATTGTTAAGGATTTGCTCGGCGTGGAAGAGGACAAGATTACGATGGAAGCGCGCTTCCGCGAGGACCTCGAAGCCGATTCGCTCGACCTCGTGGAGTTGATTATGGCGTTTGAAGACAAATTCGGCGCTGAAATTTCCGATGAGGACGCGCAGAAGATTACCACAGTGGGCGAAGCCGTTGCGTACATTGACGCGCACAAGAAGTAATTTCTGACGGATTATACTTGCAGAAGATAAAGCCGCTCCGTTTTTTGGGGCGGCTTTGTTTTTCAGAGAATGTTTCTTTTTCTTAATGTCATTTCGAGGGAAATCTTTTCACAGGCTCATCGAAATAACAAAATAAACGAGTTGTAGCGTTAATAAACGCTCTCTCAGGTACGAAACGAACGGATTTCCAGCAGGGCGACTTCGCTGTATTGTTCGAGAAACCAGTGATTGTATTGCTCGAAGACGCGAATGCGCCGCGCCGGTTTGGTTTGCAATGATTTTTCAAACGCGGCGATGGAGGCGATGTCGTCGAGTTTTGTCCGTGTGGATTCGCCCCCGCAGGCGGAGAAGACCGCCTCATCCATCATTGGTTTTTAGCCAGTCTAAAAAATCGCGCCCGGTGATGATGGGGATGGAACGAAATTCTTTCAAATCGAGCAGGTGTTTGTCTCCGCTGACGATGCAATCTACTTTGCCCGAGGTTGCCGCTTCG
>DAOTZP010000428.1:0-9625 GCA_034434265.1 Anaerolineales bacterium
TTCTTTGGCAAGCAGCAGATACCCGCTGGCAATGAAAAACATGGGAACGGCAGCGCGGGTGAGGGCGTAGTATGCGGTTTTTACCAGCGAATCTCCCGCGCCGAAAAATGAGACATGCGCCATGACAACCAAAAATGCGCCCAGCGCGCGAATCAGGTCCGCCCAGCGGTAACGGTCAGTGGAAAGAGAGGGGCTTGTGTGTGCAATCATCACGGGAATTATACCCATTCTGTCTGCGGCGTTTGGTACAATACATTTATGTCAGACGAATTCAAACCCAAAAACCCAAACCCGCTGTTAATTGTCATTTCCGGTCCTTCCGGCGTGGGCAAGGACTCAGTGTTGCAGCGCATGAAAGAGCGCGGGCTGCCCTTTCACTTTGTTGTGACCGCCACTACGCGCTCCAGACGCGAAAATGAAGTTCATGGAAAAGACTATTGGTTTGTTTCCAAGGATGAGTTTGCGCGGATGATTGAAGAAGACGAGTTAATTGAATACGCGATTGTGTACGGGGATTACAAAGGCATTCCCAAATTTGAGGTGCGCGAAGCGCTGGCAAGCGGAAAGGATGTGGTGATGCGTATTGATGTGCAGGGCGCGGAAACGGTGCGAAAGCTGGCGCCGGAGGCGCTGCTGATTTTCATCACCTGCGAAAGCGAAGACGAGCTGGAACGCCGCCTGCGTGAAAGAAAAACCGAAACGGCTGATTCGCTTGCCTTAAGAATTGCCACCGCGCGCAAAGAACTGCAGCGCATTGAATCGTTTGATTATGTCATCACGAATCAGGATTTTCATCTTGACGACACGGTGAATAAAGTCCGCGCGATTATCGAGGCGGAACATCTCAAAGTAAAGCAGCGAAAAGTGGACCTATGACGCAGCATTCGGAGCAGGAGAACTTTCAACAACCGCAGCCGGTGCAAATTGCGCTGCCTGCTCTCGTTCCGAAGGCAACGTATACCATTCTTGGGGCGACGATTTTCTTCTACCTCATGCAGTTGTTAAGTGCGGCGGTTTTCGGGTACGCCATTTATGAAATCGGCTGGCTGGAAGTTTTTGGCGCAAGAATTAATAGCGCCATTCGCGCGGGGGAAGTGTGGCGGTTTATTACGCCCGTCTTTTTACACGGCTCGCCCGCGCATATTTTCTTTAACATGTATGCGCTGTATTCGATTGGCGCGTTTTTGGAGGAGCAGTACGGTCACGGCAGATTTACGCTGCTGTATTTTCTTGGCGGGTTTGCGGGGAATGTCTTTTCGTTTTTGCTCGGCGATGAAAACGGAATCTCGCTTGGCGCATCCACGGCGGTGTTTGGTTTGATTGCGGCGCAGGCGGTTTTCTTTTATCAAAACCGCAAAATCTTCGGCGGCATGGCGCGCAAAGCGTTGAGCAACACCGCGTTTATCATCATCATTAACTTGTTTATCGGGCTTTCGCCGGGGATTGATAATTGGGGTCACATCGGCGGATTGCTGGGCGGCGCGGTGTTTGCCTGGTTTGGCGGCACGCTCTGGAAGGTAAGCGGGCTGCCCCCGCTGCTGACTCTGGAAGACCAGCGCGAAATGCGCGATATTTTCAACGGCGCGGCGATTGTGCTGGCAATCTTCGGCGGGCTGGCGGCTTGGGGAATGTTCTTCAAGTAACAAACATCATTCACCCCGAATTTAATTTGGGACGCGGACGAACGCGGATTTACGCGGAAAGGATTTAAAAAACCCGCGCATTCAGCGTTTACCCGCGTCCCATTTGCTCTTAAAAACAAACTCACCCGCGAAACATTAATTTCGGGGTGAGTCGCGTTGATTGCCATCACCTTAACCCTCCCTCAGAGGGCGAGGAGATTCCAATGGCGCGTAATATCAAGTATTAACTTAACCCAAGTTGCTACCCTTGCTTAATTTTTACCGCAGAGGAGCGGAGGACACGGAGAAATTCATTAAAAACTCTGCGCCCTCTGCACATCGGCGGTGAAAATTATCTTTTTCGCTATCCCGAACTGAGGTTAACTTACATGAGCAAGTCTTGGGTCGAGCGCATCGCGCAAGCCGTCGCCAATCAAGTTGAAGGAAAGCACGGTGAGCATAATCATAAATCCCGGATAAAAGACAAGGTGCGGCGCGGTGAAGACTTGATTGCGTTCCGCGCCCAGCATGGAACCCCATTCCGGCGTGGGCGGCTGCGCGCCCAGCCCAAGGAAGGAAAGCGCGGCGGCATCCAAAATGGCGGTGGCAATGCCAAGCGTTCCCTGCACAATCAGCGGGGTGAGCGCGTTGGGCAAAATCCGCTTGAAGAGGATGTCAAAGTTGCTGCCGCCCAGCGCGCGCGTGGCGGAGATGTATTCCATCTCGCGCACGGAAAGGACTGAGGCGCGCATCACGCGCGCATAGGCGGGGATGGAGACAATGCCAATGGCGAGCAGCGCGTTAATCAAGCCGGGTCCCAGCACGGTGACGATGGCAATGGCAAGCAGCAGGGATGGGAACGCGAGCAGCACGTCCATCAAACGCATGATGATGTTATCCCACCAGCCGCCAAAATAACCGGCAATTGCGCCCAGCGCTGTGCCGACAATGATTGAAAAAATCACTGTGGAAAAGCCCACAATCAGGCTGAGCCTTGCGCCGTATAACAAGCGGCTAAATTGGTCGCGGACGTTGCCGTCAATTCCGGCGAGGTGCTGCGGCTTTTGCGGGTCGCAGCCCAGCAGGTGAATGCACGGCGCTTCGCGGGCTTTGACGGGTTCTTTGCCAATTAACACTTCATCGGAGCCGTAGGGGGCAAGCCATTGCGCGGTGAGCGCAATGAAAACAAGGATGCCCAAAATAATCATGCCGACCACAGCGGAGCGGCGGCGAAACAAGCGGCGCCAGGTAATTTGCCACAGGCTGACCGATTTGAGGGAAAGTCCCTCCGCGTCCAGTTTTGCAATTGGTTTTTCAGCGTTTGCCATGTGCAAATCCTAGTTAAGTCGAATGCGCGGGTCGAGATACGCGTAAGATATATCCACAAGCAGGTTGACGATAACGTAGATGACGGCAATCACCACAGTGAAGGATTGGACAATGCCGTAATCGCGGGCGGTGATGGCTTCATAGAGCGTGCGCCCCAGCCCCGAAAGCCCGAAGACGGTTTCGGTGAGTACCGCGCCGCCGAGCAAACCTCCCAGTGAAAGACCGATGACCGTGACCAAAGGAAGCAGCGCGTTGCGGAACGCATGTTTGGTGATGACTTTGAAACGCTTCAATCCTTTGGCGCGGGCGGTGCGGATGTAGTCCTGTCCCAGCACGTCAAGCATGGCGGAACGCGCCATGCGCGCAATCAGCGCCATGGGAATTGTTCCTAAAGCCACAGCGGGCAAAATGAGATGTTCAATGGCGTCGCGCAGCAGTTTCCAGTTGGCGGTGAGAATGGCGTTGAGGATGTTCATGCGCGAGAAGAAGATGAGCGTGCCAGCCCACAAACCTTCCTTGCCGACATCCCATCCCCATACTTCAAAAAATGGTTTGGCGGAAATGCCCGCGCTGACGCGCCCCGAAGGCGGCAGCCAGAACGGGGTGTCTTTTAATTGCAGCGAGAAGACGTACATTAACATCAAGCCGAGCCAAAAAACCGGCATGGATACGCCGATGTTCGCCCAAACCATTGTGGCAACATCCACCCAAGTGTTGTGTTTGACGGCGGAAATGACCCCCAAGGGAATGCCCACCACAATACTCACAAAGAGCGCGGCAAGGCTGAGCTCCACGGTGGTGGGCAGGCGTTCAATTAAAAGGCGCGTTACCGGCACATTCATGCGGATGGAGTTTCCAAACTCGCCGCGCAAAATCTCGCCCATGTAAATGAATAATTGCTGGGGGATGGGTTTATCCAGTCCTTTTTCTTTAATAAATCTTTCGCACGCTGCGGGGGTGGCTTTTTCGCCCAAAATGGCTTTGCACGGGTCGCCGGGGATGACGCGCGCGATAATAAAGGTGACAATTAAAATTCCAAATAAAACGGGAATGGAAGCGAGAACCCTGCGGATGATGTATTGGGTCATGAAAGCGCCTTTTTAGGAATACGGGATGGCGGGGGACCGCCATCCCGTATTGTTAATACTTAGAATGGGATGATTAGTTACCGGGTTTCTTCATCAAGCCCCAGAGGTAATCGTAGTAGTCCCATGTGTTGGTGTTTCCGGCGTGGGTTGGCGAAGCAACGTTCAAGCCCATGTTGAAGGTGGCAACCACGTCAGCGGAGGTGAAGTCGCTGCCATCGTGGAATTTGACGCCCTGGCGCAGCGTGCATGTCCAGACGGTCAGGTCATCATTGGGAACGCAGGATTCAGCCAGCGCGGGAACGGGCGCGGTGCCGTTGATTTCGTAGGCGTAGAGCGCTTCGGTCACCTGTTCGCAGGCGCGCAGCGATTCGCCGTCGGATTCATCCGCGCAGAACAGGCTGATGGGTTCGGCGTTCTGCATCCAGACGAACACATCGCGTCCACCCGGGTCCATCACCGCGAAGGATTCGTTGCCAAGCGGGCTGGCTTGTTGATTGGTGACATCGGCGCGGTAGGCAGTGCCGGAACCGCCGTGAGCCACAGGAATCATCGGAACGAATTCCTTGATGGCGTTGTTGGCTTCCGCATAGAGGGGAGCAGCCTGGGCGGGGTCGGCGAGCTGGGCAGCCTTGGCAAGCGCTTCATAGTAAGTGGGCGATTGATTGCCAAACTGCGGGTTGGATGCGCCAAAGTGGTAATCGAGGAAGTTGGTCGGGTGCGGGTAATCCGCGTTCCAGCCCAACAGGTACAGACCATCGAGGCTGCCGGTGGAGGCGGCTTCAATGAACGCGCCGGATTCCATCAACACGATTTCCGCGTCAATGTTCAGGTTTTCTTTCAACTGCGCCTGAATATCCTGCGCCACGTTGCCCACCTGCGGCAGGTACGAGCGGACGACATCGCGGTAGAACAGTTTGGTCTTAAAGCCATCGGGGAAACCGGCGGCAGCCAGTTGGGCGCGGGCGGCTTCGGGGTCAAACTCGTACCATTCTTCACCCGCGCAGCCGTTGACAATGGCGCACGGAGTAAAGTGCGAGGCGACTTCGGAACCAGCGGGGTAGAAGGTATCCACAATGCGCTGGCGGTCAATGCCTTTGGCAATCGCCTGGCGGACATCTTGATTATCAAACGGCGCGAAGGTGTTGGTCATGCCGATGTAGAAGATGTTCAACGCGGGGCGTTCATTCAAAGAGAGATTGCTGTCATTGCGCACAACATCAAAGTCATTGGGACCGACGTTGTCAATGCCATCCACCGTGCCGGATTGCAGTTCGAGCAAGCGGGCAGCGGATTCAGACGACCAGCGGAAGACAAGCGTTTCAGCTTTGGGCGGTTCGCCCCAGTAGTTGGGGTTGGCGGTGAAGGTGATGCTCTCGCCGCGATTCCATTCGCTAATCATGTACGGACCGGTGCCGATGGGTCTTTCCAACCCTTCGCTGGTGCGCGTGCCATCGCCGGTTGTGGCTTCAATCCATTCCGAAGGATAAATGGAATACACGCTAAACGCGATTTTTTGAAGGAAAGCGGGGTCGGGCTTGCACAGTTTGAAGGTCACTGTGTAGTCATCGGTCGCTTCAATGGATTGGAACAAGCCGGTGTATGCGCCATTGCACTCTTCTTCGGGAACAGAAAGAGTCTTGCCGTCAAAAGTTGCAATTGGAATATCGGGAACGGGGGTGGGTTCAGCGGGAGCTTCAGTGGCGGGAGCTTCGGTAGCGGGGGCTTCCGTCGCCGCAGGCTCCGCTGGCGCTTCGGTCGCAGCGGGTTCAGCGGGAGCAGGTTCCGCAGCGCCGCCGCCGCAGGCAGCCAAAACAAGGCTCGCCAATACGAGAAGCGAAAGTAAAACAGAAATCTTTTTCACGTTTCTCCTCCTTAGAGAGAATAGTGGGATTTTATGGAGGCAGAGGGAAGAAAACGTCTCTCCTCATCCTCCCGACGGGGCGAATTATACAACAAAAAATTTACAATGGAAGCGGACGCCCCGCACGGTTCAACTTCGCATCATTTGGATTGGAATGCCACACGCCCGCAATGGACTCTCCGCAGGCGGGGCATTTGCCTTCCCCCGTGATTTTATACTCACGCACAACATACCCGCGTCTTTGCACTACGGTCAAGCCGCAGCGCGGACAGCGGGTGTCTTCATACTCCCCCACATGACCGGGCAAATTCCCCGCGTACACATAGCGCAAGCCCGCCTCGCGCCCAATCTCCGCCGCGCGGATTAAAGTTTGCGCGTCGGTATTCTGCGGGTCGGTCATCTTGTAATCTTTATGGAACGCGGTCACATGCCAGGGGATGTCGGGCGAAACGCCCGCCAAAAATCGCGCCGCATCCCACAACTCCTCATTTGAGTCATTAAACCCGGGGATGACCAGCGTCACCACCTCCAGCCAAATGCCCAACTCCTTCACGCGCTTGATTCCATCCAGCGTATGTTGCAGCGTGCCGCCCAGTTTGCGATAGTTTTTATCGCTCATGCACTTCAAGTCAATTTTATATGCGTCCAAATACGGGCGCAGATATTCCATTGCCTCCGGCGTGTTATTGCCGTTTGAGACATAAGCGCACCTCAAGCCGTTTTGCTTCGCCTGCTTAAAAATACGCACCGCCCATTCGGTTGTAATCAACGGCTCGTTGTAAGAGGAAACAATCACATCGGCTTGATGCTGCATGGCATACGCCACAACCTGCCCGGCTGAAATTTGGCGGATGTAATGGATTGCCTGATTGGAATGTTCATCCCGCCCGAATTGGGAGGTGAACCAGTTTTGACAATAAGGGCAGTGATAGTCGCAGCCCAACATGCCAAAGGTCAAAGCGGATGCGCCCGGCAGCACATGCGAGAAAGGCTTTTTTTCAATCGGGTCGCTTTGCAGCGCGGCGACATAGCCATGCGGGGCGAACAATTTGCCATGCCGGTTAAACCTCACCTGACAAATGCCGCGTCTGCCTTCCCGAATCAAGCAGCGATGTCCGCACGCCAAACAGCGCACGGAGTCATCTTCCAGCGTTTGGTATAAATCGGCTTCGGCGGTTAAATCATCAAGTAATGTTTTCATAACAGCTCCACAGGACAGGCTTAAGCCTGTCCTATTTTATAATATACCCATGTTAACTCTTGTAATTCAAGCTGGCGGGCAATCCTCGCGCATGGGCGAAGACAAAGCGCTGAAACACTTTTTGGGCAAGCCATTAATTCAGCGCGTGATGGAGCGGCTCTCCCCGCTGGCGGATGAAGTCATCATCACCAGCAACAAGCCGCAAGCATACGCGTTTTTGAACGCGCCTCTGGTTTCCGATTTGCTCCCCAACCGGGGCGCGCTGGGCGGGCTTTACACTGCCATTGCCTGCGCCGCTCACCCACTGGTGGCAGTCGCCGCGTGTGATATGCCGTTTGCCAGCCGCGCGTTGTTCGCGTACTCCATTCAGGTGATGAATCAAAAAGGCGCGGATGTGGTCATTGCCAAAACAGAGGAAGGCTACGAACCATTCCACGCCCTGTATCGCCGCGAAACCTGCCTGCCCGCCATTCAAGCCGCCATTCAAGCGGACAAGTGGAAGGTCATCTCATGGTTTGGGGATGTGAATGTGTACGAACTCAGCCGCGAAGAAGTAAAAACCTGCGACCCTTCGGGCTTGTGCTTTCACAACCTGAACACGCCCGAAGAATTTGCAGCGGCTGAAAAACTATCCAACATGAATTCGGGATAAGAATTTTTCCCGCCGCAGCATTTGCGGAGAAAAACACAACAAAAAAGACTCTGCGCTCTGCGCGTCTCGGCGGTGAAAATTTATCTTTTTCACCATCCCAAACTGACGTTATCTAACTATCAAAACCGGGCAGGGCGCGTGCGCCACAACCTTTTGACTGGTGCTGCCCAGCAGCAAGCCCGCCAGCGTGCCAAGTCCGCGCGAGCCCATTACAATCACGTCGCTCTTTCGCGTTTGCGCCACTTCAATAATTGCCTGCGCCGCCGAGCCTTCAATGATTTCCGTGCTGATTTCGCAGGGAAGTTCGCCAATCTCCTTCACCGCGTTTTGCAGCACTGCTTTGGCTTCATCAAGCCGCGCGTCAATGGCGTATTGCATGTTTGGCTCGCCCAAATATGGGGGAATAAAGTCATACGCCACGACAACCCGAAATTCCTTGACGTTCATACAGCGCGCCAAATTGGCGGCGGTGCGGGCGGCGCGCAATGCGTGTTCCGAGCCATCCACTGCCAGCAGAATTTTCTCAAACATGATGTTCTCCTTTTTTCTGTGGGGTACAATTTCAGTATACAGGTTTCATGTTTGAATTTCATTAAAGGAGTCTTTTCGCATGTCACTAAATTTGGATGTCATTCGTCAGCAGTTTCCATCGCTCAACCGTCCCGCCGTGTTTTTTGACAACCCGGGCGGCACGCAAATTACCAAGCCCGCCCTCGACCGCATGATGAATTATTTGCTGGAATGCAACGCCAATCATGAAGGCATGTTTGAAACCAGCCGCAAGTCCGATGAGATTTTGCACGAAGCGCACGCGGCAATGGCGGATTTTCTCAACGCCCCCCGCGCGGAAGAAATCATCTTCGGCAACAATATGACCACGCTCACGTTGCACATCTCGCGCACGCTGGCGCGGAACTTGAACCCGGGCGATGAAATTGTTCTCACGCGGCTTGACCATGACGCAAATATTTCGCCGTGGCTGCTTGTGGCGGAAGATAAAGGCTGCAACGTCACATGGATTGATTTTGACGTGGAAGACGGCACGCTCAAAGTGGATGAATTTGCCAAAGCGATGGAACGCAAACCGAAGATTGCCGCGTTTGGCTATGCTTGCAACGCGCTGGGGACGGTGAACCCCGCCCGCAAATTGACGAAGATGGCAAAAGACGCGGGCGCAATTGTGTATATTGACGCGGTGCAATACGCGCCGCACGGTCCCATTGACGTGCAGGATTTGGGTTGTGATTTTTTGGTTTGCTCGTCGTACAAGTTTTTTGGTCCGCACGCGGGCGCGTTATATGGGAAATATGAACTGCTCGAATCGCTCAAACCGTACAAAGTGCTCCCCGCTTCCAACGAGCTGCCGCATAAATTTGAAACGGGCACGCAAAACCACGAAGGCATTGCGGGCGTGCTTGGCGCGCTGGAATATTTTGAATGGGTCGGCAAACAGTTTGGCAACGAGCATGGCGGAGCCTGGCGGGAAGCCGGATTTACAGGACGAAGATTAACCTTCAAGCAGGGCATGTCCGCGCTGAAAGCCTACGAGATGGAACTCTCCCGCGCATTAATCGAAACCATTCAATCCGTGCCGGGCACGCGCATCTACGGCTTAACCGACATGAAACGGCTGGACGAGCGGGTCTCGACGGTTTCTTTTACGCTGGATGGCAAACATCCCAACGACGTGGCAAAGCAACTCGGCGATATGGGCTTTTACGTTTGGGACGGTCACTACTACGCCCTCGAAGTGGTCACGCGCCTCGGCTTGCTGCAAAGCGGCGGCATGGTAAGAGTCGGCGCGGCACATTACAACACGCTGGATGAAATTGCCAGATTCAAAGATGCGCTTGTAAAAATTGCAAAAGGTTA
>DAOTZP010000429.1:0-3465 GCA_034434265.1 Anaerolineales bacterium
TCTTACGCATGATTCGTTTGCCGTCAGCGAAGCGGTGATACAGGAATTTGAACAAGCCAACAACGCAAAGGTGGTTTTTTTGCAAAGCGGAGATGCAGGCTCGGTTTTGAATCAAGCCATCCTCACCAAAGATTCCCCGCTGGCGGATGTGCTGTTTGGCGTGGATAATACCTTCCTCTCCCGCGCGCTGGATGCGGATATTTTTGAGCCGTATTTATCCGCCGCGTTGAAAGACATTCCCGCCGAATTTCAACTTGACCCTTCTTTCCGCGCCCTGCCGGTGGATTACGGCGATGTGTGCATTAATTATGACAAGGCATACTTCGCGCAAAACAACCTGCCTGTGCCGCAAAATTTTGAAGACCTGACCAAACCTGAATATAAAAATTTGCTGGTTGTGCAAAACCCCGCAACCTCCTCGCCCGGCTTGGCGTTTTTGCTTGCCACCCGCGCCCACTTTGGTGAAGCGTATTTGGATTACTGGAAAAGCCTGAAAGCCAACGGCGTGGCGGTGGTGGATGGATGGGAAACCGCGTATTACACCAACTTTTCCGCTTCTTCGGGCAAGGGCGCGCAGCCAATGGTGGTCTCGTATGCTTCCAGCCCGGCGGCGGAGGTGTTCTTTGCATCCGCGCCGTTGGATGAAGCGCCCACCGCGTCCATCCTTGCGGATGGGATGTGCTTTCGGCAAATTGAATTTGTCGGCATTCTCAAAAATTCCCCAAACCAAACGCTTGCTAAAAAATTTGTAGATTTTATGTTAAGCAAAACGTTTCAGGAAGATGTGCCGTTGAATATGTTTGTGTACCCTGTTAATCAAACCGCTGTGCTGCCGGAAGTGTTTGCCAAATACGCGCAAACCTCCCCTGCCCCCGCGCAAATGACATACGAACAAATCGCCGCGGGACGCGACGCATGGATTGAAGCGTGGACCGAAGCGATGAAGTAATGTAGGTTGGTGTGAGGGTATGGGGGGCAAATTTATTCAAACTGGTCGAGCGTGCTTTCGCCGTGTGTGAGGATGTAAAACCCGCGCGCCATGCCGTCTTCGTTGTCGAAGACAAAATCGGTGACGATGTAATTTTTTGCAAACGCGGTCTGAAACAACTCGCGGGCGAAAAATTTCCAATCGCGGGCGAGGACGAAGTCTTTGGCTTTTAGCTCCAAAAATTCGGCGGGGATTTCCGCAAGCAGCAGGCGGTCGTTGAAGGGGGGCAAATGTTCGGGCGGGCGAATCAGCCCGCCTGAAGATTCAACCGCGTAGAAGGGGCGCAGCCCCGCTTTGCGGAGGTGAGTCATCTTGAGCGCGGGGCGCGGTTTGCTTCCCAGCCTGCGTTCCACGCGCGGGGTGTTTATCCACCAGTCCACTTGAAAACGGTCGGAGGGCAAGCCTGCGTTTAATCCATCGCGCATTTCGCCGTACTCCATTTCGCGGTAGGTGCTGCATACCGCGCCGAGTTTGGCAATGTTGAGATGGGCGTTTCGGCTGAGCAGCGGGTCATATGTCCATGTGATGTGGTCCAGCCCCTGATGCCGAACCATTTGCCATTGCGCGCGTTTGAGCGCAAAGCCCACGCCTTCATTGCGGTAGGCGGGTAGCACGCCCATTTGATGCGAGCAGTGTTTTGGGCGCGGACCGTCGGGCGTAAATTCCAGCCCGGGAAAACCGTACACAAACCCAATCATCTCGTTGTTTTCGTTGAACGCGCCCAGCACCACGCCGCCGTTGTGCGCCACAGTGACAAACACATGCTGCGGCACAACATCTGTTTCGGAGCCGTGCCATACTTTGCGCTGCACGTCTTCAATCAGCAGCATTTCTTCGGGGGTTTCAATTAAGCGAATATTGAACATGGCTTTAACTTTGTTTGTTGGGCGCAATGCGCCGTGAAATAAAATCCCACACGCGGCGATGCCACACTTTGCGTGCAAGATAATCGAGCCGGTAGGTAAAGCGCGCGGGCATTAAGCCAAACACGCGCGGAAGGGAATCCACGGCGCATGTGCGGTTGACGGCAAAATAATCGAGCCAAAGGGATGAGATGGGAAACTTGGGCGAAATACTTTCGAGGAACACGGTCAGTCCGCGCAGGGGAATGGGCGAAACCGGCACAATCAGTCTGCGGCGGCGGGTTACGTCCATTAACACTTCCAGAATTTGCTGCAAGGTAAAAAATTCGCTGCCGCCGATTTCGTAGGTCATGTTCAGCGCGTCTTCTTTTTCCAGCGACCATACCATGCAGGTCACAAGGTCTTCCACCCACACGGGCTGCACCACTACGCGCCCGCCCGCCGGAATGGGGATGAAGCCCGGCGTGTATTGAATTAACTTGGCAAGGTTATTGGTGAAGTGGTCTTCCGCGCCATAGACAAGCGAACTGCGAAAGATGGTGTAGGGGGTTTTTCCGCTGCGGATGTAACGCTCCGCTTCGCCTTTTGCGCGAATGGCGGGATAGGCGGATTTTGCCTGCGCCCCAAGATGACTCAAATACACGAACCGGTCCACTCCTGCGTCGGCTGCGGCTTCGACCAAATTTTTTGTGCCTGCAATATCGGTTTGTTCCAAGTCGCCGCGCGCGCCGTACCTTTCCTCGCTGGCAAGGTGAAAGACCACGTCCACATCGCGCAGGGCGGCGCGCAAGCCGCGCGTATCGGCAAGCGAAACCACCGCCACTTCCACCGCTACTCCTTTGGGCAGGCGCGGAGTCTGCTTGGAGGGACGAATCAAAGCCCGAATGGGTTTGCCAACCTCTGAAAGCTGGCGCACAAGCGCGCGTCCGATAAATCCTGTTGCGCCGGTGATGAGAATCATGGGCGGAATTATAGCAGAGGGGAAGGGCGCGCCCGATTAAGTTAAATTCATTACCGGCGAGTCGTAAATTTTTTCCAGCAGTTCCAAAAATTCGGCGGAAGGGCGCGACTTGAGAATTTCTTTGCGTTCATCGCGGGTGAGGTGATTCATCAAAACATATTGCACCGCGTTTTTGCGAAACAGGCGCTGACCGTCTTCTTCGCCGTAAAATTCCACGCTGCGGGCAAGGTGTTTGCGGATGGTTTGCTTCATCAATTCGGGCGGGACCTGGTCGCGGTCGAGGCGCGAGAAAATCCACGGGTTGGGAATTGCGCCGCGCCCTATCATTACGGCATCCACTCCGGTATGCCGTTTCATGCGGTCAATATCCGCGACGGTTTTTACATCCCCGCTGCCGACGACGGGAATTTTCACCAGCGCTTTGACTTCGGCGATTGCGTCCCAATCGGCTTCGCCCGCGTAACGCTGCTCTTTGGTGCGTCCATGCACGGCAATCAGCGAGCCGCCTTCCTCCTGCACAATGCGGGCAATGAGTTTGAAGTTTTTGTTGCGTTCCCAGCCCAGCCGCATTTTGCCCGTGACCGGCACGCGCAGGTGTTTGACCAGTTTGTGAAAGGCGCGCGCAACTTTGACGGGCGTTTTCATCATGCCGA
>DAOTZP010000430.1:0-9531 GCA_034434265.1 Anaerolineales bacterium
CAAACCGTCGAGCGCGAGCAAATTCTCATTGAAGTGGAGGAATAGCCATGCCGGGAAAATATTTTGACGAGCTCGAAGTGGGAATGAAATTTCAACACCCCGCCGGGCGCACCGTCACCGAGATGGATAACGTGCTGTTTTCATCGCTGACTATGAACACCCAGCCGCTGCACATCAACGAAGACTTTGCCTCGAACACCGAGTTTGGGCAGCGTATTGTGAACGGCATCTTCACGCTTGGCTTGGTGGTCGGCTTGACCGTTTCCGAACTGACCGAAGGCACGATTATTGCAAACTTAAGTTATGACCATGTTGTGCATCCCAACCCGACGTTTCACAACGATACCATTTACGCTGAAACCGAAGTGATGGAAAAACGCGAATCCAAATCGCGCCCCAATGCGGGGATTGTGCGCTTAAAACATCGCGGCAAAAAATCGGATGGAACGATAGTGATAGAGTTCGAGCGCACCGCCATGTTCCTCAAAAAAGGTCAGCGGCTGGACTTTATGCCCCGCTTCGACTAACCAACATGTAACCCGCAACCCATAACTTGCAACCTTACAACGGAGTTTTTATGCGTTCACGAAGAGCCTTGCTTTACATGCCCGGCGACAATTGGAAAATGATTACCAAAGCCCTCACATTGGGAGTCGATTCAATCTGCATGGATATGGAAGACGGCGCAGCCATCAACAAAAAAGCCGAAGCCCGCGCCACAATTGCAAGGGCATTGCAGGAACTGGATTTCGGCGCAAGCGAAAAGCTGGCGCGCATCAATTCCATTGGCAGCGGATGGGAGGAGGAGGATATTCGCGCCGTACTGCCCCATCACCCCGACGGCATTGTGATTCCCAAAATTGAGTCCGTTGAGCAGGTGGAATGGGCGGATAAAATCATCGAAAGCGCGGAGCTTCAATACGGCTGGCAGGTCAATTCCATTCGCATTCTCATCGGCGTGGAAACCGCAAAAGGAATTTTGAACCTTAAAGAAATCGCGTCACACCCGCGTCTGGATGCCATCATCTTCGGCGGGGAGGATTTTGCCGCCAGCATCGGCGCCACGCGCACCAAAGACGCCGTTGAATTGCTGTACGCGCGTCAGGCGGTGATTATCGCCTGCGCGGCAAACGACATTCAGCCCATTGATATTGTCGCCATTGATTACAAAGACATTGAAGCCCTGCGCGCCGAAGCGGAATTTGGGGCGCGGCTGGGATTCGTTGGCAAGCAAATCATCCACCCCGCGCAGGTGGAGCCAGTGCAAACCGCCTTTACGCCAAGCGATGAAGCCATTGCATACGCCAGACGCATTGTGGAAACCTTTGAAGCAAATCAAAAAGAAGGCAAAGGCGCATACTCGCTCGATGGAAAAATGATTGACATGCCCTTGCTCAAAAACGCGCAGAAGGTGTTATCTCGCGCAAAAATATCAACAAAAAAATAAATCGGGAGTTTTATCTTGCTTTCCATTCTCTTTGGTCTTGCTGCCGCGCTTGGCTGGGGCGCGGCAGATTTTACAGGCGGGCTTGCCTCGCGCAAAACCGGCGCGTACCGCGCGGTCTTTTACGCTGAAATCATCGGCATTGCTATTTTAATTTTGCTCGTCCTCTTCACCGGCGAGCTGTTCCCCGGCTGGCGCTCGTGGCTGTTTGCCATGCTGGCGGGCGCGCTTGGCACGCTTGGCTTAATTCTTCTGTATCATTCCATGACGCTCGGCTTAATGAGCATCGCCACGCCCGTCTCCGCGCTGCTGGCGGCTGTGCTGCCTGTTGTGATTGGAATCTTCACGCAAGGCTTTCCCGAATGGCTGACCTTCCTTGGGTTTGGATTCGCCCTCTTTGCCGTTTGGATGATTTCGCAAGGCGAACATGGCGTGCCAGATTTACTCGCGCATTTGACGGACCTCAAACTTCCCCTGCTGGCAGGCATTGGATTTGGCTTGTACTTTGTCGTCATTCACGCAGCCACCAAAGACGGCGCAACGCTTGTTCCCATGATTGCCTCGCGCTTTGGCGGCTTGCTGCTCATCTCCGCGTATATGATTTTCACCCGCGCCCCGTGGAAAGTGGAAAACAACACCGCATGGAAAATGATTTTGCTCAACGGAATCCTTGATATTTGCGGCAACGGTTTTTTCATCCTCGCCGCGCAAACCGGCAGGCTCGATGTCGCCTCGGTGCTGAGCTCGCTTTACCCGGGCGCCACCGTTGCGCTTGCTTGGGTCTTTCTTAAAGAGCGGCTCTCCCGCAGCCAGTGGATTGGAATTGCCGCCGCCTTTATTGCCATCGTTTTGATGACCATTTAAGAAAAAACTGTGGTACACTAACGCCTGTCTTCAACAGAAGACTATTTTTTGGGAATTTGTTTCAATCACTCTGAATGAACGCCCGATGAAACCGTCGGGCTTTTTTGTTGGGCAGGCAACTCTGCAAAGACGCGCCTCGATTTGACAGGAAGTAAATTGCGCGGAGTCGTTGAAGCATCCCTTTGTTAAAAGGATAAATCATGACAACCGAATTTACTTCATTAAACCTGCGCCCTGAGTTGGAGCAGGCAATTGCCGAACTCGGCTACATCACGCCGACACCCATTCAAGCGCAGATGATTCCGCTCATGCTCACCGGCGCGGATGTCATCGGACAGGCGCAAACCGGCACGGGCAAAACCGCCGCCTTTGCGCTCCCCATTCTTCACCATTACATTCATCAAAGACTGCCGCAGGCGCTTGTGCTTGCCCCCACCCGCGAACTTGCCTTGCAGGTTGCTTCCGCCATGGAAGACTATGGCAAACACCTTAAAGCGCGCGTGCTTGCCGTTTATGGCGGGCAGTCCTACGCCCTGCAAATCAACGCGCTTAAACGCGGCGTGGATGTTATCGTCGGCACGCCCGGACGCATCATTGATTTAATGGAACGCAAAGCGTTGGATTTAAGCGCCGTCCGCTCGGTGGCGCTGGACGAAGCCGACGAAATGCTCAACATGGGATTCATTGAACCCGTTGAACAGATTCTCGCCGCAACTCCAGCCACCCGCCAAACCGCTTTGTTTAGCGCAACCATGCCGCCCCGCATCCGCTCGCTTGCCGATAAATTCATGCGCGACCCGCAATCCGTCGCCATCAAAA
Source organism: Anaerolineales bacterium (assembly GCA_034434265.1). Lineage (GTDB taxonomy): Bacteria > Chloroflexota > Anaerolineae > Anaerolineales > Villigracilaceae > Villigracilis. The sequence continues at coordinate 3,128 of DAOTZP010000430.1, forward strand.
AATCCACTGTGACGGTTGCCGCCATTGAGCAGCGTTATTACATTGTCAACGAAGGCGATAAAATTTCCGCGCTCGCCAACCTGTTTGAAATGGAGCCGATTACCAGCGCGTTGATTTTCGTCCGCACCCGCGTGGAAACCGGACAACTGGCAAGCCAGCTCTCCGCGCGCGGTTTCCCCGCCGAAGCCCTCAACGGCGACCTTGAACAAAACGCCCGCGAGCAAATTCTCAACCGTTTTCGCAGCGGACAAATCAAAGTCCTTGTCGCCACCGATGTCGCCGCGCGCGGTTTGGATATTGACAACATCTCGCACGTCTTCAACTATCACCTGCCCGATGACGCCGAAGTCTTCGTTCACCGCATTGGGCGCACCGGACGCGCAGGCAAAACCGGCGTGGCAATCTCTTTCTTCACCCCGCGAGAAAAACGCCGCCTGCGCGATATTGAAAGCATGACCAAACAGCCCATGACGCTGGCGAAACTTCCCACCGCGCAGGAAATTCAAGCCATGCGCGAAAACCAAACGCTGGAGCAAATGAAAATCTGGCTGGGACGCGGACGTTACCAGCGCGAACGCGAAATGGTGGCGCGATTGGTGGAAGCAGGCTTCGACCCGATGGAAATTGCCGCCGCTGCGTTAAAAATTTCCCGTTCGAGCGAAAAGCAGCGCCCTGTGGCAAACATCGCGCAGGCGGAATTCCCCGAACACGCCCGCAAGGGAGATAAAGCCTCGCGGCGCGAAAAATTTGCGGGACGTGATTCAAAACGCGATGCGGGGAACAAGCGCAAGTCGCATGAGGCGGGCATGATTCGCTTGAAGATAAATAAAGGCAAAGAGCAAGGCATCCGCCCGAACGATATTGTCGGCACGATTGCCCGCCATGCGGATATTCCCGGCAGCCTGATTGGCAAAATTCGCATTGAGGATAAATATTCGTATGTGGATGTTCCCGAAGAGTTGGTGGAACAGGTGTTGAAGCACAATGGCAATTACAGAATTGGAAAAGAAAAATTTACGCTGGCGAAACCGTAAAAAATATTTGTGAGTTTTGTCCATTACCAAATCAAACAATCTTTAATACAATCACCCCATGAATCATGACCGTGATGCAAAAAGCCTGCTTGCCGTAAATCTCGGTTTGGGCAGCAACATCATCCTTGCTGCGGTGAAAACTTTTTTTGGCATTTTGGGTCACAGCCCCGCGCTGCTGGCGGAGGGCATCAACTCCACTTCCGATGTGGCGTATTACATTGCCGCGGGTATTTTCGTACGCATGGCAAACAAGCCCGCCGACAGCGACCATCCCTACGGTCACCGCCAACTGGAAAGCATTGCCTCGGTGGTGATTGGCTCGTTCATCATGGTCACCGCCTTTGCCGTGTTTTGGGATGCGGTGGACAAAATGTGGGATTTGATGGACGGAAAAGCCTCGTCGGACGGCGCGCATCCAGTTACGTTATGGGTTGCGCTGGGGACTGTTGTTGTAAAAATCTTTTTGATGTACTACGTCCGCAGGCTGGGACGCGAAACGCAAAACCCCGTGGTGGACGCGCTGGCATACGACCATCGCAACGATTTGTTTTCCGCGTCCGCCGCCTCGCTGGGAATTTTTCTTGGGCAAAACGGCTTGCCCTGGGTGGACCCGCTCGCGGGCGCGCTTGTTGCCCTGCTCATTCTGCGCACGGGAATCTTTGTGCTGCGCGAATCTTCCACCGATTTGATGGGCGTTGTCCCCAGTTATGAACTGGCGGAACGGGTATCCGCTTTGCTTAAAGATGTAAAAGGCGTAAAGCAGTTGGAAGAATTGCAAGCGCATCGTTTTGGTCCGCATGTTGTCATCAACATCACCATCGGCATTGACGGCTCGCTGAGCGTGCGCGAAGGCGACCGCATTGCCAGCGACGTGGAAAGTAAACTAATAAATCATATTCCAAACTTGCGCCGCGTGCATGTGCATTATCACCCCGCCGATGAAATTTACGCCGATATGAGCATTGATGAAATTTTGGACGAGTCGAAAAAGCACAAGTCGCCGTATTTGCCGCAATATTATGATTGAGGAAGAATATCGCCCGCCAATTCTTCCGCCGATTTTCCCCCGCCTTTCAAATCCATCCAAATTAAAAATTCCGCGTTGCCTTTCGGTCCCAACAGCGGAGATTTAATCAACCCGCGCAGGGCAAAGCCTTCCTGTACGGCAAAGGTCAGCACGTCCAATAACACTTGCCTGTGAATCTCCGGGTCGCGGATGACGCCGTCGCCCCGCGCCGCGTCCTTTTTCCCCGCTTCAAACTGCGGTTTGATTAATGCAACTACGCTCCCTTCCGCTTGCGCCGCAAGGGACGGGGGAGAGGGCTTTACCCAATGTTTGATGACCGGCAAAAGAATCTTCAACGAAATAAAAGAAGCGTCCACCGTAATAAACGAAATGTCCTCCGGCAGCGATTCAACAAACCGTGCGTTGGTCCCTTCCATCACCACCACGCGCCTGTCGTTGCGAAGTTTCCAATGCAAAATGCCCTTGCCTACGTCAATGGCGTACACTTTCTTCGCGCCGCGCTGCAACATGCAGTCGGTGAACCCGCCGGTGGATGACCCGACATCCGCGCATGTTAAATCGCGGACATCCAGCCCGAAGGCTTCCATTGCGGCTTCCAGTTTTTCCCCGCCCCGCGAAACAAAGCGCGGACCGGAATCCACCTCGGCTTTTACATCGCCTGTCACCATTGTGCCGGCTTTGAGCGCCACCTCGCCGTTCACCCGCACCTGCCCCGCCATAATCAACGCCTGCGCCTTCGCGCGCGATTCCGCCAGCCCGCGCTCTACAAGTAAAACATCCAATCGAATTTTTGCCATAAAAAATTTTGATTGATAACCAGCCGTCTTTGCCCGTTTTATTTCCTGCCTGAATTCAGTTTCATCAACGCCGCCCAGTTTATAATTGACGGGCAAATTCCTCCGTAAAAAGATTTAGCACGCGGGCATACTCCAAAGAAAAGTCCTCGTTTCGTTCTTTTGCTTGATAATCAAGCGGCTCAATAATATCCACATACAGGTTTTCATTCCCCGAAATTAATTCCCAAAACTCCTGTCCGCAAATCTTAAGATAATCTCCATTGTCTGTTTTTGAGCGCCCGTAGCAGCATCCATTGACAGATTGAATGTTCATTTGACGATTTCCCGCTTTTAATATCTTTTTGGCTTGCCTGAAATTTTCAACCATTCTCTTGACCTGGCTGCTATTCCCCCAATTTGGTCCCGACTTGATGGAAATAATGTAGTAAATATTGTCCCGTGAAAATTCCAAGTCAATGCCTTCCGCTGAAGACTTTTTGCCGTCAAACGATTTGCTGCAAACAAATATGGCGAGCTTTTCCAAAAACTCGCCAAAAATTGTCTCTTCTTGCGAGGATAAATGCGCGTCCAGCAGCAATTTTACAAGCTCGCGGGCGTTGTTTATGTTCTTTGCCTTGAAAAGGTAGGGGTTTTTCTTTTTCAAAACGTCTGTTAATTTCAAGGCTTGCAAGCTTGCTTTTCGCCGCGCGTGAAACTCTCCAATATTATCCTCAACAAACTTGGCAATGTCACTTTGCTTTACTGGCTGCATATTTTTTCTTCTCTTCCATAAGTTTTAATTGAGATGGGATTGCCGTAACGGCGGGTTTTTAAGGATTTTCGAGCCAGCTCATAATAATCAGGCAATATTTCAATGCCGATTGAATTTCGCTCCAGCCTTTGAGCCACAAAAACCGTTGTGCCTGAACCCATAAAAGGGTCCAATACGCAATCGCCTTTTTTTGTGAATAACTTAATAAGCCATTCTGGCAGGTCTTCGGGAAAAACGGCGCTATGGCTGCGATTTTTTGTTTCTGTGGCAAGGTGTAAAACATTGGTGGGATATGCCTTTTCGCGCCCAACCCAATTTGCAATTCGTTTGGCAAAACCGCTTCCAACACGGGATGTGTCGCGCACTTTATCCGTATCGCTTAGGTTTTTCAAACGTTTGGCAGCCCAATTCCCCATTGGCACCATCACCTCTTCCTGATACATATGAAAATGCCGGCTTTTATTAAATTGCAGCAGCCTTTCCCAAGAATCACGAAAACGATTTGGCCATTTGCCCGGATAGGAATTTTTCTTATGCCAGATAAATTCCTCCGTCCACAGCCAGCCTTGTTTTCTCATTTCCAAAATTAACTCAATGACATAAGTATGCCGCTCCCCTTCAACCACCTTCTCTTTAATGTTTAGAATAAAAGTTCCTGTTGGCTTAAGAACGCGCAGAAGTTCCTTGGAGATGGGAAGAAACCATTGCACATATTTATCAGGGTGAACGCCGCCATAAGTGTTCTTCCTGCTGTCCGCATAAGGCGGCGATGTGAAAACAAGGTCAATCGAGTTATCAGGAAGTTTCTTAAGTTCCTCCCTGCAATCTCCTAAAAACAAGCGGGATTCTGTTTGTTTCATGGCGCAAATTATACACTTTGTCCCACCCGAAAATAAAGCGCAAGGTCGTCAACTGGCGGAATGACAAAATTGGACGGATGACCGCAAACGACAACCCAAAATACAGGTAAAATACTCCCATGTTAACCGCGCTTCTCAAAACCATGCGTCCGCGTCAGTGGACCAAAAACGTCTTCATTTTTGCCGCGCTCGTCTTCGACAAGCAATTATTCATCCCGAATTCTTTTCTGCGCACGCTGGCAGGCTTTGCATTGTTCTGCCTTATCTCATCCAGCGTGTATATCTTCAACGACCTTGCGGATATTGAAGCAGACCGCCAGCACCCCGAAAAGAAAAACCGCCCCATCCCTTCCGGCAAAATGCCCATTCCCGCCGCATGGGGCGCGGGCATTTTTCTTGTGCTGTTCACATTTGCCTGCGCGTATTTCCTCGCGCCGGGGTTTGAAGCCGTCATCGTCATTTACTTTCTCCTCAACATGGCGTATTCCAAATGGCTTAAGCACATCCCCATTGTGGATGTGCTTATCATCGCCGCCGGGTTTGTGCTGCGCGTTCACGCGGGCGTCACGCTCATCGAAGTGGAGCGTTTCTCCCCGTGGCTGTATGTGGTGATGACCTTGCTTGCGCTCTTTCTCGGCTTTGGCAAACGCCGCGCCGAGCTGGCTTTGCTGGCGCGCGGCGCAGGCTCGCACCGCAAAGTGCTGGACGGCTACACCCTGCCGCTGCTTGACCAATACATTATGATTGTTTCGGCAACAACCGTTGTGGCATACTCGCTGTACACTTTTTCCGCGCCCAACCTGCCCGAAAATCACAGCATGATGCTCATCATTCCCTTTGTGGTGTACGCCATCTTCCGTTATCTTTATCTCATCGAAGTCAAACACGCGGGCGGCGCCCCGGAAGACATTTTGCTCTCCGACCGCCCGTTTCAAATTTCCATGATTCTTTGGGCAATCTCCGTGCTTGTTGTTTTTTACTTTTCATGAAAACCTCCGCGCCCGGAAAAATCATCCTCTTTGGCGAACATGCGGTGGTGTATAACCGCCCCGCCCTCGCAGTCCCCGTCACGCAAGTTCATGCCGATGTGGATATACAAGACTCGGCAAGCGGGCAAATTTGGATTCACGCCCCCGGCATCAACCTGCAAGCGGAATTGACCGCGCTTCCTCCCAACCATCCAATTGGGTCGGTCATCCTCAATTTTTTTACCAGCCTCAACCTTCCGCTGCCCGCCGCAGGCTTTGACCTTCACATCACATCCAGCATCCCCGTGGCATCAGGCATGGGGTCTGGCGCGGCGGTTTCGGTGGCGGTCATTCGCGCGCTGGCAAGCCATACAGGTTACAGCCTGACCGATGAGCAAGTCAACCAGCTTGCCTACGAAATCGAAAAAATCCATCATGGCACGCCTTCGGGCATAGACAACACCGTCATCACCTATGGCAAGCCGGTGTACTTCATCAAAGGCTCGCCGCCTGAAACGTTCCGCGTGGGCAAACCGTTTACGCTTGTCATTGGCGATACGGGCATCCCCGCGCCAACAAAAGAATCCGTGAGCGACGTGCGCCGCCAGTGGCTGAAAAATACAAACCACTTTGAAACCATGTTTAACGAAATCGCGCAAATTACTTTAATTGCGCGGCGCTCCATTGAAAGCGGAAAGCCCGAAATGCTCGGCGAGTTGATGGACCAAAATCATGCGCTGCTGCAAGAGATGACCGTCTCCTCCAAAGAGTTGGATGCGCTCGTGCAGGCGGCGCGCAGCGCGGGCGCGCTGGGCGCAAAACTCAGCGGCGGCGGGCGCGGAGGAAATATGATTGCGCTGGCGGAATCTCAAAACGCCAAAACCATTGCGGATGCGCTGCAAACGGCGGGCGCAAAACAAACCTTCATTACCGAAGTTCATTAATTAAGGCAAGTTGCCGCCTTCAA
>DAOTZP010000431.1:0-4281 GCA_034434265.1 Anaerolineales bacterium
GGAGATTACGGCTACATCATCAACTTTTCCTTCATCGCGGAAGAAGTCGTCCGCACACTGGTTGGCTCGCTGGGATTAATCGCCGCAGTTCCCCTGACGACCAGCATCGCCATCCTGTTTGCCCGGCGGTTGGATTCTCTCGCGCGCTGGCAATCCATCCTCGGCGAAGAAGGCGAAGGGCATCACCATCACTAACCTTCAACTTTCAACCTGCAAGCATTCCAGCCTGCAAACCTGCAACTTAACCCCGTTTGTTCCGTATAACCAAGTACAAAAAGGAGCAACGTGAACGAAGAACTTGCCTGCATACAACAGGCGCAGCAAGGCAGCGACGAGGCGTTCACCCAACTCGTCGAAACCTACCAGACCCCCGTCTTCAACCTTTGTTACCGCATGTTGGGCGCGCCCGACCTTGCCGAAGACGCCGCGCAAGAGACCTTCCTCCGCGCGTATCAACACTTGCGCCGCTACGACTCAAAACGCTCATTTGCCACATGGCTGCTTTCCATTGCCGCGCATTACTGCATTGATACATTGCGCCGTAAAAAATTCAGCATGTTTTCGATGGATGAAGAAGACGAGGACGGCAACGCCTTTGAAATCCCCGACCGCGACGCGCCCGACCCGGAACATTCCGCCATGCACTCTCAAACCCGCGAGCGAATTCACGCCATGCTGAACCGCCTCGACCCAATAGACCGCGCCGCGGTGGTCATGCGCTACTGGCACGACGCATCCGAAATCGAAATTGCCGAATCGCTCAACCTCACTGTCAGCGCCGTAAAAAGCCGTCTGCACCGCGCAAGGAAAGAACTGGCAGGCTTATGGCAGGAGCAGGAAGACCTCGCCGCCGCCAAAAGGAGACCGTATGAATCACCAGCCTTTTGAAGAATGGCTCATTCAAAATAAAAAACTGAAAGAAGAAGAAAAGCGCGAACTGGATTTACACCTGCGGAATTGTCCCCGCTGCGCCGCCCTTGCAGAAACGGGATTGGCGCTTCGCGCCGCGCGCATGGCTTCGCCTCGGGCTGGCTTTGTGACCCGCTTCGAGACTCGTCTCGCCGCAAAAAAAGCCGCCGAACGCCGCCAGCGGCTGTGGGGATTAATTCTTCTCCTCATCAGCGGAGTGGGGTTCTTTGCATGGCTGGCTGCGCCGTACTTGCAAATGCTTCTCTCCGCGCCCGCGCAATGGTTCACAACCTTTATTGGCTTTCTTCTCTTTGCCGTGACCTCGTTCTTCGCCTTCTTGCAAGCCGCGCTTACGCTCCTCAACGTTATTCCAAACTTAATCCCACCCTACTTGTGGATGGTCTTCGCCTCCGCATTGGCGGGCATGGGTCTGCTGTGGACGGTTTCCATCTGGCAGTTATCCCGTAGGGCAGGCTAAATCAAAGCGTCTTACGCCGAAGGGCGCGTAAAAGAACGCGCCCTTCGCAGATATTGCTAAAATATTTTGTTAAACCATTAGCCTTTCCCATACAAAAATATTAAAGGATTCTTTATGAAACAGAAAATTACAACCTTCATTATGCTGCTTGCGATGATTTTTATTCCCTTGCAAAACGCGCATGCCCAAACCCCCGGCGGAGATGTCATCCGCTTTGGCGAAAACTACACCCTGAAAAGCGGCGAAACGCTCAACGGCAGCATCATCGTCTTTGGCGGCAACGTCACCATTGAAAAAGACGCGCAAGTCAGCGGCGATATTGTTGTCTTCGGCGGAAACATTTTGCTCGAAGGTGAAGTGGGCTCAAACGTAGTCATCTTTGGCGGAAACGTCACCGTATATGATAAAGTCGGCGGCGACGTGGTGTTAATTGGCAGCCAGGCGTTATTAAAAGAAAACGCCGTTGTCAAAGGAAACTCCGTTTCCATTGGCGGACAAGTGACCGAAGAAGAGGGCGCGAGCATTGAAGGCGACCGCGTGGATAACATTGCACCGCCCGAAGCGCCCGCCGTGCCAAATGCGCCGGATGCGCCCAAAACCCCCGGCATAAGGGTGAACGTGAACCCGCTGTGGGAAGTGACGAGCGTCCTCTGGCGCGCGCTTGCCCTCGCCGCCATTGCCATGCTGCTTTCGCTCTTCTTGCAGCCGCAAATGGAGCGCGTTGCCAATACCATCATCGCGCAGCCGGTTGTGGCGGGCGGCGTTGGTCTGCTCGCCATCATCCTCACCCCCTTGGTCATGCTGTTGATGGTCATCACGCTCATCCTCATCCCCGTTGCCGCGCTTGTTGCGCTCATCGTCCCATTGATGTGGATGTTCGGCGTCATCGCCCTCGGTCAGGAAATTGGCGAACGCTTTACCAAAGCCATCAATCAAGTGTGGGCGCCCGTGCTTTCCACCGGCTTCGGCGCTTTCCTGCTGATGATTGTCATTGGCGCGGTTGGGCTTATTCCCTGTGTTGGCTGGCTGGCGTCCTTCCTCGTCTCGCTCATTGCGCTTGGCGGCGTGCTGATGACGTGGTTCAACAGCCGCGGCGCGCCCGGCGCAAGACCCGCCCCGCCCGCGCCGGAGAGCGTCTAATTTTGCGGGCTTTCTGAAAAAGACCTGACGGGTTTCCATAGGGTAATTCGCAGAATCCGACATGATATAATTCTCACTGCCTTGGGGTTGCAGCCTCAAGGCAGTTTTTATTTTGGAGGAAACCATCATGTACAAGCACGAAATACCCGACACGCCCACTCACAAAGACCCGCCGCCGCTAATTGAAGTGGCAGGCTCGCATTTACACATGGGGCAGCAAATTGGCGAAGCCATGCGCCCGCAAATTCAACACAGCATTGAAAACGCAAAAATTCTCATTGACGCCGCCTACGACACGCTCGAACTCACTTGGGACGGCGCGCGCAATCAAGCCCGCAAATACCTGCCCTTTGCCGAAGAACGCTACCCGCAATATGTGGACGAACTGCGCGGCATGGCGCAAGGCGCGGATGTGGACTTCACAGATATCGTTGTCCTCAACGCCATGGAAGCCGTCACCACCGACGCGCTGCACCTCACCCGCTGCACCAGCATTGCCCTCAGCGAGGAGCGCACCGCCGACGGACACATCCTCGCCTCACACAATGAGGACTGGGTTCCCGAAGACGAAAACGATGTGTATGTTGTCGCCGCCCGCCCGGAAAAAGAACCGCCCTTTCTGGCAATGACCTACGGCGGGCTGCTGCCCAACGTGGGCTTCAACGCCTACGGAATCGCCCAACTGATTGATTCTGTCTATCCGGGCGATTCGCGCATCGGGATTCCGCGCCTCGTCGTCGCGCGCGCGGTTTTATCTTCCCGCCGCATTTCCGGCGCCATCGGGCGGACTCTCGTCCCCCACCGCGCCGCGGGCTACAATCACCTGCTGGCGCATGAAAGCGGAGAAATCTACTCCATCGAAGTTTCCGCCCGCAAGTTTGAAATTTTATACGCGGAAAACGGCTGCATGATTCACACCAATCATTATCTCGACAGGAAAATGCGCGAAATTGAAAAAGAACCGGAAGAGAGAATCTCCTCGCGGGTCAGGTATCACCGCGCTTCGCGGCTGCTTAATCAAACCGAAAAGCACACCATCAAGACCTTGCAGGCAATTCAAAAAGACCATGTGAATGTCCCCAACTCAATTTGCAATCACAACATCCTCGGCGCGGACCCGCTTGACCGCGAAAAAACCATCTGCGCGCTGGTCATTGACCTGACCGCCCGCGAGATGCACATCGCATGGGGAAACCCGTGCCAGAATATGTATCACACCTATCATTTGGACGCGTAATAAAAACAAACCCACCCGCAAAATTTAACTTTGGGGTGAGTCGTTTATTCCTTCAACATCAACGCCAGCGGAGAGGCGACGATGACCATGACAGTCGTCAGCGCCAGCACATAAGGAAAGCCCTGCGTCTCGGCAAGTCTGCCGGTGAACAACAACCCCAGCGCGCCGGAGGAGAAGATAAACCCCAACGCCAAGCCTGAGGCAAGCGCCATTCCGCCGGGGATGATTCGCTGCGCGAAAATCACCATGATGCTATGCACCGCGCCTGTAAACGCCCCCGCCAATGGAACGAGCAAAAACAACCACCAGGACCAGCCAATGAGACTGGAAATATAAATCGGAACGGCGGCAAGAAGCAAAACAATCGAAGCCACATGGCGTTTGGAGTATCGGTCTGCAAAGTAGCCGCCAAAGACATTCCCCAGCGCCGAGCCGCCCATGAACAAACCCGCCATGCTGCCGTACACGGTTGCGCCTTGACCCAATTGTTGAATATATTTTGGAATAAGGTTCACCA
>DAOTZP010000432.1:0-8103 GCA_034434265.1 Anaerolineales bacterium
GGCGCTGCTGGATGTTTTGCATCTCAACCCCGGAGTACGCCGCCCCTCGCAGATGAATGTGGATAAGCCTTGCTCGAATGAGAAGATTAAATCCGAAATGGGCTGGCAGCCAAAATTTACGCTGGAAGAGTCGGTGAGGGATTCGGTTATGTCGGTAATCAGTAAGCCAGTAATCGGTAATCAGTAAGCCAGTAATCGGTAATCAGTAAGCCAGCAATCAGTGGACGGTTCAGTGAGCGGCGTATGGAGTTGAAAAATAAAGTTGTGTTGATTACGGGCGCGGCGCGCGGGCTGGGGCGCGAGCTTGCGGGAATGCTTGCAGCCGAAGGCAGCCTGCTTGCGCTGGTGGACAGGGAAACAATAGCCGATGAGTATCAAAACGCAAAAACATATCTTTGTGATTTGAGCGACTTTGCCCAACGTAAAAGGTTGATTGCGGAGGTTGGAAAGATTGATATTCTCATCAACTGCGCGGGGGTGGGGAGTCACTCGCGGCTGGGTCAAATGTCTGTGAACGAAGTCGAGCGCGTGATGCAAGTCAACGCAATTGCGCCGCTGGAACTGATTGCGGGGCTTTCTCCGTTGGGCTTGGTTGTCAACATCGGCTCGGTGGCGGGGGAGATGAGTTTGCCATCCATGAGTTTGTACGCGGCGAGTAAAAGCGCGCTGCATGTTTTTCACCGCGCCGCCGCGCTTGAAGGAGTCAACACGCTGCTTGTCATTTTGGGTCCGCTGCGGGGGACGGGATTCGCGCAATCCATTCAACATCCGCTTGCGGGGCAGCCAAAATGGTATCGTGATTTGGATTTGCCCGTTGAAAAAGCCGCGCGGTTGATTGTTCAGGGAATGAAAAACGGGCGCAGGGAAATTGTTGCGCCGTGGTGGTATCGCCTGATTTTTTTGTTGTATCAATTCTTGACTCTCTCGCGTCTCTTGCATATAATCGCAGCCATTCGGAAGTAGTAAGCGCAGCGTGGCTTGATAGAGAAGGAGACGCGCGGTGGAAGTCTCCGCAGGCAAACAGCGCCGAAGTCGTCCGATGTTTTTGCCGAAGAAATCTTTACGAGACTAGACCGGCACGGGGTTGCCCGTTACAGCAAAAACCGATAATGGTCGGTTGTGAGCGCCCCACGCTTGTGGGAAATTGAGGTGGTACCGCGGAGCTTGCGCTTCGTCCTCAAAGAGGATGGAGCGTTTTTGTTTTAAGAAGATTGGATGATTAGAGATTAGATGATTAGAGATTGGAGATTGGAGATTGTTTCTTAATACCATTTCGAGCGACAGCAAGAAATCTTTTCCCTAAGGAGCAAGCATGAGCAAACAAGAACTACCCAAAGCCTACGATTTTAAATCCACCGAATCGCGCATTTATGAAGCGTGGGAAAAAGGCGGCTATTTCAAGCCGTGGAACGACCCAAACAAGCCGGGCTTTGACCCGAATGTCAAGCCGTTTGTCATTTCCATTCCGCCGCCCAATGTAACCGGCGAGCTGCATCTTGGTCATGCCATGTTTGTCTCGGTTGAGGATTTGATGATTCGCTATCATCGCATGAAAGGCGTGCCAGCCTTGTGGGTGCCCGGCACGGACCATGCGGGCATTGCCACGCAGTTGATGGTGGAACGCGACCTGCTCAAAACAGAGGAAGTCACCCGCGAAGAGATTGGGCGCGAGGAGTTCCTCAAACGCACATGGGCATGGAAGAACAAGTACGGCAGCATCATCACCACGCAGATTCGCCGACTCGGCGCTTCCTGCGACTGGGACCGCGAGCGCTTCACGATGGATGAAGGCTTGACCAAAGCCGTGCGCGAAGCGTTTGTGCGCCTGTATGAAAAGGGGCTGATTTATCGCGGACCGCGTTTGATTAACTGGTCGCCGGGACTGAAAACAGCAGTGTCTGATTTGGAAGTGGAATACTCCGAAGAAGAAACAAAACTGTATTACTTTAAGTATATGATTGCCCCCCTTCCCGATGGCGGCAAGGATGGGGGAGAGGAGGAATACATCCCCGTTGCCACCATCCGCCCCGAAACCATTTTGGGCGATACGGCGGTGGCTGTTCACCCCGAAGATGAACGCTACAAAAAATTCATTGGCAGGACCGCCATTGTGCCGATTTTGGGACGTGAAATTCCCGTGATTGCGGATGAATATGTGAGCATGGATTTCGGCACAGGCGCGTTAAAAATCACGCCCGCGCACGACGCCAACGACTACGAGATTGCCCACCGCCACAACCTGCCGATGATTTCGATTCTCGACAAGGAAGCAAAGGTCAACGAGAACGGCGGAAAATATGCAGGTCTGGATAGATTCGAGGCGCGCAAACAACTTTGGGCGGATATGAAAGACGCGGGTCTGGTCATCAAAGAAGAAAAATATGTGACCAAAATTCCGCGCTCGCAGCGCGGCGGAGAAATCGTTGAGCCGATGATTTCGGAACAATGGTTTGTGAACATCGAGTCGATGGGCAAAGCGGGCTTGGACGCTGTGAAAGACGGCAGAATCAAAATTGTGCCGGAACGCTTTGAAAAGGTGTACTACAACTGGATGGAAAACCTCAAAGACTGGTGCATCAGCCGCCAATTGTGGTGGGGACATCGCATCCCCGTTTGGTATTGCCCCGACGGTCACATGACCTGCACGCGCGAAGACCCAACCCAATGCGCCGTTTGCGGCTCGAAAGACATTCATCAAGACGAAGATGTGCTGGATACATGGTTCTCTTCCGGTTTGTGGCCCTTCTCCACGCTGGGCTGGCCCGATGAAACGCCCGACTTCAAATACTTTTATCCCACTTCTTACATGGAAACGGGCTACGACATTTTATTCTTTTGGGTGGCGCGCATGATTATGTCGGGCTTGGAATACACGGGCAAAGCGCCGTTCCATACCGTGTATTTGCACGGGCTCATCCGCGATGAACACGGGCGCAAAATGTCCAAGACCTGTGGCAATGTAATTGACCCGCTGACCGTGATGGATGAACTCGGCACGGACGCGCTGCGCTTTACGCTGCTGGTTGGCTCAACGCCGGGCAACGACATGAATCTTTCCGTGAAGAAAGTGGCAGCCAACCGTAACTTTGCCAACAAGGTGTGGAATGCCGGGCGGTTTGTCATCAACGCCATTAATGCATTGACGGATGATACATCCCGGCCCGCAGGCTACCCTCCGCCGCCTGCTGCCAACGGTCAATGGACGCTTGCAGATAGTTGGATTTGGGCGCGCCTGCAAACCATCATCCGCGATGTGGAACGCCACTTTCAAAACTTCCAATACGGGCAGGCAGGTCAGCAAATTTATGACTTTCTGTGGTCCGAGTTTGCCGATTGGTATGTGGAAATTGCAAAAATTCAAATGCAGGATGAGAAGTTAAAAGCGCAAACCGCCGCCATGCTCGCGCGCGTGTTAGATGCCACGCTGCGGATGCTGCACCCCTTCACGCCGTTTGTGACCGAAGAGGTGTGGGGACATCTCAAAAATGCGTTGAAGGACTCTCCGCTGGCGCATTTGGCAGCCGATTGGCCCGCCATGCTGATTATTGCAAAATTCCCCGAACCGCGTCCGGCGGAAGGCTGGGAAGAATCCACAGTGGCGGACTTTGAATTAATGCAGGAAGTGATTCGCGCGATTCGCAACCTGCGGGCGGAGAAAAACGTCGCCCCGGGCAAAAAACTCCCCGCAAGTTTTGCCGCGGGCGCGAAGCAGAATCTGCTTCAAGAGCAGGCGCAAGTCATCGCCGCGCTGTCAGGCTTGGAGCATTCCCTGCTTTCCATTCAACCATCGCTTTCCGAAAAGCCCGCCGACTCTGCCGCGCTGGTGGTGGGCGCAGTGGAAATTTACATTCCACTGGCTGGCATGGCGGACCCGGTGGAAGATAAAGCGCGGCTGGAAAAAGAACTCAAAGAAGCCGAGTCTCATATTGAGCGTTTGGAAAAACTGCTCAGCTCGGACTTTGCCAGCAAAGCTCCCGCGCCGGTGGTAGCCAAAGAGCGCGAAAAGTTAAAAGGCTACAAAGAAACCGCTGAAAAGTTAAGAGCGCAGTTGTGAAAAAATAATTTCAAAGGAGAGTAATATGCAAACCCAAACCCAATACGCTCCTTGCCCCAAATGCGGAGGAACGAACGCGCAGCCCGTCAAATACACCTGGTGGGGCGGCGCGCTTGGACCCAAAATGATGACGCATGTCAAATGCCGGAACTGCAATACGCAGTACAACGGGAAAACGGGCAAATCCAATACGCGAGGCATCCTTCTCTACAACATTGTGTTGCTTGTGCTTGCCTTCCTTGTCTGCGGCGGGCTGGGATTTGTGAACGCCATTTTGCAAGGTTAATAATTGAATTGACATCCGCCGCTTCGGTGGCTATAATTTTGACACAATTTATAACAACGGAACTTGCGCAAAACCCCCGAAATTCCTTTGGCGGTTAATGATTGCAAACATCATGGTTTTGCGCGAGTCCAACATAAAAACCTTCGGGGCAGGGTGACGCTTTGATGACTGATGAGCGAATTCCCGATCGGTGGTAAAGCCCACGAGCCTTTTTGGGCAGTGATTGTTTCTCCGTTGAGAAACAGGCGCCGCGTAAAGCAGGCAGGATTCGGTGAAACTCCGAAGCCGACAGTATAGTCTGGATGGTAGAAGGTACAAAAGCAGAGCTTTCATGTTCTGTGTAATTTCGCGCCCCGAAAACTCTTGTTTTCGGGCTTTTTTTACACAGACCATGCCTCTGCCTGTCTTTGCGCCCCGTGAAAATGTTTTGCGAGGCGCTTTTATTTGCCGATGAAGACAATCTTGAAAATTCTTAATCGTATTCCCGTTCTTGGAATTTTATCCGTGCTGGCGGGCTTGCTGGCATGGGAGATGACCGTCCGCATCAGCGGGCTGCCAAAGTTTATTTTGCCCGCGCCCCGCCATGTATGGAACAGCTTTCTCTCCTCCCTGCTGGATGGCTCGTTGTTGTATCACACCTCCATTACATTGGTCGAAGTGCTGTTAGGGATGCTGGCAGGCGTATGCTTTGCCACCATTACCGGTTATGCGCTGGCAAAATCGCGGACGTTGGAAAAAATTCTCGCGCCGTATTTGGTTGCCAGTCAGGCTGTGCCGATTGTGGCGATTGCTCCGCTGCTGGTCATCTGGCTGGGGGATGGGATTCTCTCGAAGGTGGTCATTTGCGCGTTGATTGTCTTCTTCCCCGTGCTGGTGAACACCATCGTTGGAATTCGCGCCGTGCCAACCGCGCTCTACGACCTGATGCACACCATCCGCGCAACGCGCTGGCAGATTCTGCTCAAATTGGAGCTGCCCGCCGCTCTGCCGATTCTGCTTGGCGGGCTGCGAGTCGGCGCAACGCTTTCCGTCATCGGCGCGATTGTCGGCGAACTGGTGGATGCGGAGCAAGGCTTGGGCTACCTGCTGCAACTGGGCGATTTTCAATACGACACTTCGATGGTGTATGTTGCCGTGTTTATGTTAATCATCCTCGCGCTGGCTTTATACGGCGCGGTGCATTTTGCGGAAAAAAGGTTGCTGCGTTGGCAGGAAAATGCCGGCATCTAGGCTGCCAGCCGCAACTTTTTAATTTTTGAACCTAATAGGAGACACAATGAAGAAAACACTTACCTTATTTTTCATGCTTGCGGCTTTGCTTGCCGCGTGCGCTTCGCCCCAACAGGGGAGCAGCGGAACGGAGGCGCTGCGTAAAATCAAACTGCCGATGGGGTACATTCCCAACATCCAATACGCGCCATATTATGTCGCCGTGGAAAAAGGCTACTTTGCCAAAGAGGGAATTGAAATTGAATTTGATTATTCCTTTGAGACCGACGGCGTCGCGCTGGTTGGCGCGGGCGAAATTCCCTTTGCGGTGGCTTCGGGCGAGCAGGTTTTGCTTGCCCGCACACAAGACCTGCCTGTGGTGTATGTCTTCGCATGGTATCAGCAGTTTCCCATTTCCGTCATCACCGCCCCGGAATTGAACGTGAAAGAGCCGGCCGACCTGCGCGGAAAAACCATTGGCTTGCCGGGACTATTCGGGGCAAACTACATTGGATTGGAGGCGCTGCTGTTCTCCGCCGGGCTAAGCGCGGAAGACGCCCAACTGGATGCGATTGGCTTCAACCAAGTGGAAGCGTATGCCAGCGGACAGAAAGATGTGGTGGTGGGATACGCCGCCAATGAGCCGGTTGTGCTGCGCGCGCAGGGATTTGAACTGAATGAACTGCGCGTGGCGGATTATGTGCAGTTGATTGCCAACGGCATTGTCACCAGCGAGATGACCATTCAAAAAGAGCCGGAATTAATTCGCGGCATGACACGCGCGCTGGCAAAAGGCATTGCCGATACCATTGCCAACCCCGAAGAAGCCTACCAAATTAGCTTGAAGTTTGTGGAAAATTTAGCCGCGCAGGATAAAAATGTTCAAATGCAGGTTTTGAATGTTTCAATTGAATTTTGGAAGGCGGACCGCATTGGTCTATCCGACCCGCAGGCATGGAACACCATGAACGATTTGCTCGTCAGGATGAAATTAATCCCCGCGCCGGTGGATTTAAGCAAAGCGTTTACCAACGAGTTTGTGCCTTAAATCATATTGCAGATGGCGTGGAGCGCATCCGCGTCATCTGCAATTTGGATGTTTTATGAAAGATTCCCCCATTCTCACTGTTACGAATCTTGGCATCACTTTCCCTGATAATAATGGCGGCTTGCGCGTGCTGGATAATTTGTCCTTTGAAGTTTGCCCGCGCGAGTTTATTTGTTTTCTTGGTCCTTCCGGCTCCGGCAAAACCACGCTGCTGCGAATTTTGGCGGGGCTGTTGCAACCCACCAGCGGCGATGTGCGTTTCATCCGCCGTCAGCGCCCGCAAATTGGCATGGTCTTTCAACAGTCAAACCTGATGCCCTGGCGCAGCGTGGCGGATAACATTAAGTTGCCATTGGAATTGGAAAATATGGACAGTGAAAAATCCAAACAAAAAACGCAGGAGATGATTGACCTTGTGGGCTTGCGCGGATTTGAAAATTCATGGCCCCGCGAACTTTCCGGCGGAATGGCGCAGCGCGTTGCGCTTGCCCGCGCTTTGATTCACGACCCGGACCTGCTGCTGCTGGACGAGCCTTTCGCCGCGTTGGACGCCATGACCCGCGAGCGCATGTGGGGCGAGCTTTCCAAAATCTGGCAGGCGCGTCAGAAGACGGTTATCATGGTCACACATTCCATCAACGAGTCTTTATTTTTGGCGGACCGTGTTCTGGTACTAACCCAGCGCCCCGCAAAAATCAAACTGGACTTAAAGGTGGACCTTCCCCGCCCGCGCAGCGATGACACGCGCTACACCCCGCATTTTGGAAAACTGGCGCGCAAATTGCGCGAGGCAATCGAGTAGAAACTTTTGCCCAAAATTTGCGTATGTAATGAACACATACCACAAGAAAATTTATTTTTTGTTATCATAGGCGCTGAATATGTCCGCCACACCCTCCACCACGCATGAAACTTCGCTTAAAAACAAGCCTTCGCTGCGCTGGGGCTTGCTGGCTGTTTGGGCGGCTGTGACCTTATACACCCTGGGGCTTATGGGGGCTGTGCTTTCTCCGCAATACGAAAACTTTGCCAATTCAAGTTTTACGCAGGCAATTTTTGAACTTCCAAGCCTGATTCAAAATATTTTGCAATACGGCGTGGATGTTTTATTAATTGCCGGTTTTGCCATTACCGCCGGTTTCATTATCGTCAACCGTTCGGACGATTGGTTTGCCATTTTTATCTCCACATTTTTGATTGCCTTTGGCGCGCGCATCACCGAGATTTTTAATATGATTGCCGTTACACCGGGCTATGAAACGGCGGGCGGTTTTATCATCGCGCTGGGCGATATTGGCATCGTTCTATTCCTGCTTCTTTTTCCTGATGGACGGTTTTTTCCGCGCTGGACGCGCTACCTCGTTCCCGTTTTGATTTTGTTTATGGGGGCGTTGTATTTGTTTCCCAGCCTGCCAACGTATTGGGGCGCTTTGGGTAAGACGGGATATGTCTTTGCCATTTTGCCTTGGTATGTGTTTGGAAGTTACATTTCTTCCTACCGCTCCA
>DAOTZP010000433.1:0-1798 GCA_034434265.1 Anaerolineales bacterium
AATCTGATTGCTTCCGGCGACGCCGAACTGGTTGCGGATGGACAATACAAGATTACCCTCGACGCGGAAACCACCGGAAAACTCGAAGCCGGCGCGAACAAACTGGAAGTTGCAGTTGTGAGCAAACTCGTCAGCATTCCGTCTTTTGCCAGCTTTGAATTCGTCTCTGTAAAGTAGTTAGTCAATACCCCTAAACAACCCGGTGGAGGGGAGCGCCCTCCGCCGGGTTTCTTTCACGCTTTATCTTCCGAGGTTCCTTTATGGCAGAAAGCACATTAGACTCTTCCCCTCCCTTGCTGGCGAAGAAAAAATTCTCCGACAGCGCCTTTGTCCGCATCGGCAAATATATGGCTGTGCGACTCTTGACGATGGCGTTTACCATGCTGGTTGGTTTGTATCTGACTATCCTCATCGCCAACATGGGCGGATATGTGGATGAGATTCGCCGCGGTGAAATCCGCGAACAAGTGCAAACGCAAGTCCGTAACGACGCTACCCTCAAATACCTTAGCGCGGACCAACGCAACAAGCTCATCGAGGACCGCATCGCCAATGAAGAAAAACGGCTTGGCTTGGACAGACCTTTTGCCGTCCGTAGTTTTGCATACCTAAAAAACGCCGTCACCCTGAATCTGGGCTTTGCGGAATTTATGAACGCAGACAATGGTTCACGGCTGGTGCGCATCATTGTGCTGGAGCGCCTGCCTTCCACTTTGGTCTTATTTGGCACAACAAACATCATCTTATTCTTTGTCACCCTCTTTGCCGCGCTTTCGCTTTCCCGCCATTATGGAAGCTGGATTGACAAGCTGATTGTCGCCCTTTCCCCCATGTCCGCCTCGCCCGCATGGTTCTACGGCGTTTTTCTCATTGTCATCTTTGCCGCATATTTTAAAGTCCTGCCATTCGGCGGCATGGTGGACGTCCCTCCACCGGAAAACAAAGTGGAATACGCCCTCAGCCTGTTGAAACACATGATTTTGCCTTCAATGGCGATTGCTTTGAATCAAGTGGCGTACTCCATCTATAGCTCGCGCACATTTTTCCTCATCTATTCCAGCGAAGATTACGTCGAAATGGCAAAGGCGAAGGGTCTCCCCCCCCGCGATGTAGAACGCAAATACATTCTACGCCCAACCTTGCCCACGAACATCACCAGTTTTGCCTTTTTGTTGATTAGCGTTTGGGGCGGCGCGCCCATTTTTGAAGGCGTGTTCAACTGGCCCGGGCTGGGCAGAACAACCCTCGTTGCCGCCGGACTCTTCGATACCCCTGTCATCATTGGCACAACGGTCATTTTTGCTTACCTGCTGGCAATTACGGTCTTTTTGTTGGATTTTGTGTACGCACTGGTGGACCCCAGAGTCAAAATCGGAAGCGAGAGCTCAAACCAATGACAAGTTTTAAACGATTACTCTCCGACATTTTCCAATATCCCTCCGCTGTGGTTGGCTCCATCTTAATTTTGGGCTTGGTCGTGTTTTCCATTTACACGATAATTGCGCTGCCCTATGAACAGGCAATTTCCCTGTGGCGCGGCGACGAGAACGTCTGGTATCGCACACCCAAGGTCGCTCAACCGGCGTGGATGAACTGGTTCCTCAAAAACGACTTGCCCGAAACTTTTTGGCTGCACAGCGCCAATGGCGACGGCGAAAAGATTGAAGAATTTTCAAACGGCACGAACAAGATTTACATTTCCCTGCCGTTTGAGTACAACTCAAAGGAATTCCCCCAGGAACTTTCCATTTACTTCACTTCCACTTTTAAGGAAAAGCAGCCCTTCGTTTCCGTGAAA
>DAOTZP010000434.1:0-5255 GCA_034434265.1 Anaerolineales bacterium
GGAACGCGAATCGTCACGCGCTGTTCCACTTCCGTATGCTCGCCAATCAGAGTCAGCCGCAGGGTGATTACTTCGTTCTGCACGTTGGAAAAATCCCAGCGGTGCAATAAATTGTTGCGGACGGGCGCGCTGCTTTCGTTCAACACAAACCAGTTGTTTGGGTTTGCGCCTTCGCCATATTCCAGCCGCCAGCCTTTCATGCCTTGCTCGGCAAATGCCGTGCCTTTAATTTCCAGCGGGGAGGAGGAAACGTTCTGCCCGTCGCGCAAATTGATTTCAATTATCGGCTGCGGGTCGTTTGCCGTGCATTCGCGCTCAGGCGCGTAATACAAATTTTGCGGAAGCCCGTGCGATTCAAGCCAGTTGCGCCCGTCGGGGGTATCCAGCCATGCGCGCGCCCACTTATCCCGCACGTTCAAAACGCGCTTTTCTTCGCTCGGTCCTTTGCAGGCTTCGGAGGCTTCCAGCCCCGTCCACAAATCTATTTTTACGCGGCGGATTAAATCCTGCGAGGGCGGAAGCGGAAGTTGGTCAAATGCAAAGACTTCGGTGTACTGGTCGTCGCATAAATTGGAAGGCTCGGCGCCTGAAAGTTTGCACACAATTTTGTCCACAATTCCGGCGGGGCGGTAAAACGGAGTTGGCGCGCCATTGGTGATGTATGGCACGGCAAATTCCATAAACTGCGACCAAATGGGCGCCGCGCCGCTTAAGCCGGATGAATTCGTCATGGGCGTATAGTCTGCGTTGCCTACCCACACGCCCGTTACAAGGTCGGGCGTGTAACCGATTGTCCAGTTATCGCGGATGTCGTTTGTCGTGCCGGTCTTTGCCGCAGCGGGAAAGGAAAGATTCAACCGCGAGTTGGGTCCAAACATCCACGAGCGCGCATTGTTATCGGAAAGGATGGAAGAGATTAAATACGCATGTTCTTCGCGGATGACCTGTTCGCCGGGCTGCGGCTTGTATTCGTAAACGATGTTGCCTTCAAAGTCGGTGATTTTGAGAATGGCAACCGGCGGCGCGCGCCTGCCCCCATTGGCAAAGACGGCATACGCGGAGGTCATCTCCATCAGGCTTACATCTCCGCCGCCGAGCGTTAAAGCCAGCCCGTAGTCATTGCGCGTGAGCGATGTGATGCCGAGTTTTTTGGCAAACTCAATCAAGCCTTCTTTTTCGGGCGTTTCGGGGTTGTCGTAAATGCCGACAAATTCCAACGCTTTGACGGCGGGAATGTTAAAGGAATTTGCCAGCGCCAGACGCACGGTCATTGCGCCGTGAAACTTGCCGTCATAATTGCGCGGCTCGTAGGGCGGGTTTGCGCCGTCGGGGAATTGAGTCGGCACATCCCAAATTAGGGTGGAAGGCGTCCAGCCTTTTTCAAACGCGGCGGCATACGTCAGCGGTTTGATGGAAGACCCGGGCTGGCGCGTGGGACTGGTCGCCATGTTGATTTGCCCCGCGATGGCTGCGTTATTAAAATCGGGCGAGCCGACCATTGCCAAAATTTCGCCGGTGGAAGGGCGCACCGCTGCCAGCGCGCCATTCTTTGCGTTGTTTTCCGCCATCATGACATTAAGTTGTTCGGTGACAAGCTGCTGCGCGCGGTCTTGCAGCGCCGGGTCGAGCGTGGTGTACACCACAAAGCCCGAACGGTAAATGGTTTGCGCGTCGTATTGTTTTTCCAATTCCTCGCGGACGTAGTTCACCCAATGCGGATATTTCGCGTCAAACGAAGGCTGGCGGAAGGCGTAGGTTTTCATTTCATTCGCCGCCTGGGTTGCCGCCATTGCATCCACGCACACGGGGGTTAAACTGTTGCTTACCTTAATACAGTTTTCCTCCGCGCTTAATGTGAACATCAACACCAACACCTGCTGCTGGCGAATCAAAGTCGGTTCGGGGTTGGTGTAAATATCATATACGGCGGGCGATTGCGGCAGCCCGGCAAGAAACGCGGCTTCGCCGAGCGTCAAATCTTTTGCCGATTTTCCAAAATACGTTTCCGCCGCCGCTTCAATGCCATAAGCAAGATTGCCGTAATAAATTTCGTTCAAATACAATTCGAGAATTTCATCTTTGGAATAACGGCGCGTAATTTCCGCCGCCAGAATAATCTCGCGCGTCTTGCGCGAATACGTCCGCTGGGCGCGTTCTTCGGGCGAGAGCAAAAGCGCGCGCGCCAGTTGCTGCGTAATGGTGGATGCGCCGCCGCCCTGGCCATCGGTGCGGTAGTTTTGCCACAACGCGCGGATGATTCCAAAAACATCAAAGCCCGGGTGCGAGTAAAACGATTTGTCTTCGGTGGCAATGGTCGCCGCAACCAAATTGGGCGAAATATCCTTCAACGTCACATACGTTCTGCGTCCCGCTGTCGGGTCCAAAATTTCATACAGCGGCTGCCCGTTGCGGTCGAGGATGCGCGTGGTTTCAAATTGCGAGGCGCGGTTTTTCAAGTCGCCTACGTCGGGCAATGTGCGCGCAATGGCATAATATTGATAGACAAAAATCGAGCTGGCGCATACCGTCACAATGACAAACAAAAATAAAGAGAAGACAAACACGCGCAGCAGATTTTTTTGCCAATTGCGTTTATGGAATGAAGGAACGCGGGTTGGGCTTGCGGGCTGGCTTGGCGCGGCTGGCGGAACATTCGGCAGGGCGGGTCTTTGCCTGCTTGTCGGCGCATACGCGGCGGGCGTTACGCGCGTGCCGTCCGGGTCCGTTTCGGTCACGCGGCGCGGAAGCGGCATGTTGTCTTTATCCAGCGCGGGCTGATAAATCGGCGGCGCGGAGGTTTCATCCAAAGGCGGGTTGGGCGGGGGAGGCGTATATTCGCCCTGCGTTTCCTCCTCCGAGCGAATCAGTCTGCGGCGGTCGTTGTCTTTATCGTGAGTCATGGAAAAACATCTTTTATTTTTTCGGTTTGCTTAACACCAACAAGTTTAACGTTCCGCGCTGGCAGGGTTCGTCATTTTGATTTTTAATGACAACCGAAGCAGTCAACGCGCCCGCGCCGATGCGCGGCAGGGCTTTGGTTTCGGTGATGGTCAACTCCGCGTGGACGGTATCGCCAATGAAAAACGGTTTGACGAACTTCCAGTCATTAATTTCGCGGAAGGCAAGCACCGTGCCTTCGAGCAAGCCGGTTTGCATAATCAAGCCCACGCCAATGGAAAGCCCCAGCAAGCCGTGCGCAATGCGCTGACCGAACTGGGTTTTGCTGGCAAACGCCGCGTCGGTGTGAATTTGGTTATAGTCGCCTGTCAGTCCGGCGAAGGAAAAAATGGCGTCCTCGCTGATGGTTCGCCCGGCGGTTTTTACGCTTTGCCCTACGCTAAATTCTTCAAAATAAAGTCCCGGCATGGTGTGTTCTCCTTTGGTTTTTTGTGTATTGTAACGTAAAAAAATATCCGAAGTTTCGACTTCGGATATTTTTGAAGGCTTGCAACTTACATTACAGCCCTGCGGAAGTTTCCAACCCGTTGGCGGATGCGACTTCATCAAGCGCGATTTCCACCTCGTCAATGAAGCGGTCGAGACCTTCAACGCGCTGTTGAAAATCCGCGCCGAACAAGCCGAGTTGGCGGGCGGCGTTTTGCCATGCCTGCAAATGCCCGCCGTCGAGGACTTCCGCGCAAAAGGTCCACGTTTGAAAAAGCGCCCAGACCGCCGCCAGCGGAGTTTTGCTTTCGAGCGCGGCTTTGATTCCTTTTTCATAATAATTTGCGCGGGCGGGGTGAATGCGGAGGTCCACGCCGGAGATTTGGCTGGCAACTTGGTACGCGGTTTTCCAATCCGTCAGCCATGCTTTCAACTGTTCGGGCGTGACGTTGCCCGCGCCCATTAACTCGAATGCGGCGGCGGTCATCTCCGGTTTGTTGGCGGCTGCCGCGCGTTCGGGGAAGTCGAGCAGCAGGCGGCGCTCGTAAATGGGCGGTCCGCTCAATTCTGCGATGGCGTTCAGCGCGTGAAACAGGGACTTGATGTATTTTCTCACCACGCCGGGCGTAACGTTTTCCACGTCGTTCAAGTCAAACCAGATTTGGCGTCCATGCGCGAGCAGTTTGCGGCAGCGTTGCAGAGTCAGCGGCGGCTGTTCAAATTCAAAACCGGCGCGCAGGCTGGCTTGCACAAAGTCGAAGAATTTTTCGCGTTCAAATAACAACTGCGGGTCGTACATTTCATAGCCGAGCCACGGGTCGCCGCGCAGTTCGCGGGGCGACTTAAATTCAGATTTTGCGCGGCGGCTGATGTCGAGGTGAAAGTCGGGGGTGAGTTTGACAAACTCGCGGGGTTTGAGCGTTTCGCTTTTGTGAACGAAAATCAGGTCAATATCCGCCGCGCCGCCGAGCATTGGGTCAATGTTCAGCAGCGAGCCGGTCAAATATACGGCGACGATGTCCGGGTCGTTGAAGGCGCGTTCCTGCGCGGTTTCTTTGGCAATTCTCAAAAGTGATTCTCTTGTAACTCGCATGGCGTTTCCCTTATAGCGGCAGCGCGGGTTGATACGGCGTGAGGCTGAGCGCTTCGCGGATTTTGTTTTCGATTCGTTTCAAGTCTTCGGGATTTTCGAGAATGTTTAATTCATTGGAATCAATTTTCAACACGGGCGTGTGGTCGAACGGTTTTGCAAAAAAAGATTCATACGCGCGGTTGAGTTCGTCAATGTAGGCGCGTTCCATCTGACGTTCGTACGGGCGGTCGCGGAAGGCGATGCGTTTCATCAGCGTGTCGGTGCTGGCTTGCAAATACACCAGCAAATCGGGCTTGGGAATTTTTTCGCCGAGCGCGTTGTGGACTTTGTGATACATGTCGAGCTCGTCGCCGCGCAGGTTGATTTCCGCAAACAGCGCGTCTTTGGCAAAGGTGTAATCGGCAATCAGGTTTTTCCCCGCCGAAAGAATGGGCGGCACATTGTTGTTCTGTTGGTGGTAGCGGCTGAGCAAAAAAAAGATTTGCGTTTGAAACGCGTAACGCGCGCGGTCGGCGTAAAAGTCGGAGAGGAAGGGGTTTTCTTCAAACACTTCCAGCAAAATATCCGCTTCAAACTGCGGCTGCAAAAGGCGGGCAAGCGTGGTTTTGCCAACCCCAATGACGCCTTCGATGGCTATGTACATGAACGCAACTCCAAAAGAAAGTTAATTAACGCAAGTTGCCGTCTTCAAAAAAATAGCGAGTTCACCTGTTTTGAACCGCCGATGTGCAGAGGGCGCAGAGTTTTTAATGAATTTCTCCGTGTCCTCCGCGCCTCT
>DAOTZP010000435.1:0-12208 GCA_034434265.1 Anaerolineales bacterium
GAATTTCTCCGTGTCCTCCGCGCCTCTGCGGTAAAAATTAAGCAAGGGTAGCAACTTGGGTTATCATTAATTTTTTTGACTCCTTTTTTGAAGGCAGTCTGGAGGAAACATTGAACATCGAAAAGCAGTACCAAGAAGACCATTCCGTCAAACTGATTGTTGAACTCGACCAGGAAAAGATGGAGCAGTACAAACGCCGCGCGGCGAGAGAAATTTCCTCGCGCAGCAAAATTCCCGGTTTCCGCCCCGGCAAAGCGCCGTATCACATCGTCGCGCGCACATTTGGCGAAGGCGCAATCACCGAACAGGCAATTGACATGTTCATTGACGATGAATACAGCAACATCCTTAAGGAAGCGGATGTAACCCCCGGCGCGGCTGGCACCCTTGAGGCAATAGACAGCCTCACCCCCCCAAAGATGACCTTCCGCGTGCCGCTCGCCCCGGAAGTGGATTTGGGAAACTATCATGAAGTCCGCCTGCCCTATGAATGGGTCGCGCCCGAAGAAAAAGATGTCGAAGCCGCGCTGGAAGAACTGCGCCAGATGTATTCCACCACCGAAAACGTGGACCGCGCCGTCGAAGTTGGCGATTACGTTCTCGTGGATGTGACTTCCGAAACGCCGGAACTCAACCGCAACGGGTTTGCGGCTTTCATTCGCAAAGAGCCGCGCGATACCGAATGGCCCTATAACGGCTTTTCGCAGGAATTGGTCGGCTTAAAGGCGGGCGAAAGCAAAACCATTCAACACACCTTCCCCGAAGATTGGGAAGTAGAAGAACTGAAAGGCAAAAGCGTGGAACTCACCGTCACAGTGAAAACCGTGCGCGGCGTGATTCTGCCTGATTTAGATGATGAATTTGCCAAGAAAACCGGCGCAGGCGAAACTGTGGAAGCGTTGAAAGAAGCGGTTAAAAAAGATGTTGAAAGACGCTCGCAGGACGCCTACGATGACAAATACTTCATCGAACTCGTTGAAAAAATTAAAGAAGGCGCAACCATTAAATATCACGAACACACGCTGGAGCACGAAGCCGAACATGTGCTGCAAGATTTAGCCCAACGGCTCGCCCGGCAAGGCATGGACCTGGAAACTTACTTCAAGGTACGCAACACCACAAAAGAAGCGTTTATGGAGGAGGAAGTCAAGCCGGTTGCCAAAAAACGATTGGAACGCAGCCTGATTTTGGATGAAATCATCCGCAGGGAAAAAATTCAAATTGACAACGACTCGCTGGATGCGGAATATAACGAAACCATCAACAACCTGATTCTGCAGGGCATGGACTTTTCCAAAATCAACAGCAAAAAAGGTCAACGCGAACTGAGCCAGGCAATTGCGATGGAATCCGCGAGCCGCGTGATGACGCGCAAAGCGTTGAATATGCTCAAATCCATTGCGACAGGCAATTACCAGCCGGTGGAAGAAAAAGCAGCGGAAACAGAAGCGGAAAAGCCTGAAGAAAACAGCGCGGAAGAAAAAGCAGCGGAAACAGAAACCGCAAAGCCTGAAGAAAACAGCGCGGAAGAAAAATCCGAAGCATAGCAAACGACGGGTTACGCAATCGCCAGCGTAACCCGTCTTATTAGAATATCTATCAAAGTCTAATAAAATTCCAACACAAGTTCCTTATGATTGCTGCAACAAGCAAAGGAGAAAGAATGATACCGAATATTAACAATGTAGTTCCAATGGTGGTTGAAAACACCGGACGCGGGGAGCGCGCTTACGACATTTACTCGCTTTTGCTCAAAGAGCGCATCATTTTCCTCGGCACACCCATTGACGACCAGGTCGCCAACGTGATTGTGGCGCAATTGTTGTTCTTAAATCACGAAGACCCCGACAAGGAAATCCGCATGTATATCAACAGCCCCGGCGGGCAGATTTATGCGGGCTTGGCGATTTATGACACCATGCAGATTATTTCCAACCCCATCAGCACCGTGGCGGTTGGCGTGACCGCTTCGTTTGGCACAGTGCTTTTAACCGCCGGTACAAAGGGACGCCGTTACGCGCTTCCCCACGCCACAGTTCACATGCACCAGCCTTTAGGCGGCGCGCAAGGTCAGGCGACGGATATTGAAATTCAAGCCAAGCAGATTTTGCGCTTGAAGGCGCTGCTGAATGGCGTGATGTCCAAGCACACCGGTCAGCCGTTGGAAGTGATTGAACGCGACCTTGACCGCGATTATTACCTCGACGCGCATCAGGCGGTGGAGTACGGTCTGGTGGACCAAGTGATTGAAATGCCGCAAAAGAAGTAGGGCTGTATTCAATATTCAGTATTCAGTCAGCGGTGTAAAGAACAAGACCTCAAGGAGAAATCTTTGGGGTCTTTCGTTTATAATCGCCATCGTCAAAAATTCAAAACCATAATAATCGGAAATCATCATGACCTTCTCAATTGTTGCTTATGATAAAAAAGAACAGGCATGGGGAATTGCTGTCGCATCCAAGTTCCCAGCTGTTGGAGCAGTGGTCCCGTGGGCGCAGGTGAACGCGGGCGCCATAGCCACGCAATCGTTTGCGAATACGTCTTTCGGTCCGCGCGGATTGGAACTAATGGCGGGCGGACTCGCAGCGGACGAAACGCTTGCCAAACTGCTCATGGATGACCCCCACCGCGAACTTCGCCAGGTTGGCTTGGTGGATGCAAACGGCACATCCGCCACCTACACAGGCAGCGGATGTTTTCCGTGGGCGGGCGGCGTAAAAGGAAAAGGCTATGCCATTCAAGGCAATATCCTCGCAAGCGCAAAAGTCGTTTCCGCTATGGAGAAAAAATTCCTCGCCGCAAAAGGCAATCTGCCCAGCCGCCTACATGCCGCGCTGCTGGCAGGCGACCGCGCAGGCGGCGACAAGCGCGGAAGGCAATCCGCGGCAATTTATGTCGTCAAACCAAACGGCGGCTACGGCGGCTTTATTGACCGTTGGATAGATTACCGCGTGGACGACCACGAAGACCCGGTTGCGCGTTTGGGCGAGCTGCTTCAATTGCATGATTTGTATTTTGGAAAAAGCCCCGCCAATGAAAGAGTCGCGCTCAAAGGAAAAGCGCTGGCGCAAATGAGCGAAATTTTGAAACGCGAAGGGTATCTTAAAAAGAACAAGACCTTTGCGGAAGCGTTCAACGAATTCATCGGCAATGAAAATTTCGAGGAACGCGCCGACCCGCAAGCGCAATGGATTGACAAGCCCGTGATGAAATATTTGCTGAAAAAATTTCAAGAATCATAAATCGTAAATAACCATGCTGCCCTCACACATCAAAGCTCTTATTTTGGATATGGACGGCGTCATCTGGAAAGGAGATGCGCCCATCGGCGACCTGCCCGCCACCTTTGAAAAAATCCGCAAACGCGGACTCAAGTTCGTTTTTGCAACCAATAACGGGACGAAGACGCCCGCCTCGTATCAGGAAAAATTGCGCGGGTTGGGGGTGGAGATTGAGCCGGAACAGGTGGTCACATCCGCAATGGGAATTGCGTTTCTGCTGGCGGGCAAATATCCCAAAGGCGCAAAAATTTTTATGATTGGCGAAGACGGAATCCGCATGGCGTTGGAAGAAAAGGGGTTTGAAATTTTGCCGGTGGAACGCGCGCCCGAAGCGCAAGCGGTTGTAATGGGCATTGACCGTTCCATCAACTTTGAAAAAATTGTCGAAGCCACCCTGCTGGTGCGCGCCGGAATTCCATTTTATACAACGAATACGGACAAAACCTTCCCCACCCCGCGCGGAGAAATCCCCGGCTCCGGCGCGTGGGTTTCCATCGTTCAAACCGCAACGGGCGTCGAGCCAATCATTGCGGGCAAGCCGTTTCCTTATCTGGTGGAACTTTCGCTGGAAAAACTCGGCACAAAAAAGGAAGAAACGCTCATGGTCGGCGACAGGCTTGAAACCGATATTGCCGCAGGGCAGGCAGTGGGATGCCCCACCGCGCTGGTATTGAGCGGCGTTTCCGCCAAATCACAAGCGGAAGCGTGGCAGCCCGCGCCTGATGTGATTGCGGAAAATTTGAGCGAGCTGATTGGTTGAAGGAGAATTTTAGTTTAATGAAAAAGTTGATACTATTTGCGGCGCTTGCCGCATGGTTGAGCGCGTGCGGCGCGCAAATTACCCCCGCCGAAGAGACAATCAAACTCACTGCGGTAAGGAACGGCACAAACTCCATTCAAATTTCCGTGCCGGAAGCATGGGAAGAACAGGACGGAAAAACCGCGCAAATGGCGGGAAAGTTGTTTGCGGTCATTGCCGCTTCCACCAACCTTGTGGATTTTTCGGAACACGCCGCGCCGGGAATTTACCTGCTGGTCAACAGCGGACCGATTGGCGAAGAACAAACGCTGGAAAAGTGGAAAGATGTTTACACAGCAGAGCCGCTGAATTGCGTTTATGTTTCACAAACCGCATATAACGATTCAAAGTTCAGCGGCGAGATTGCGTTTTTGGAAAACTGCAAAGGCGGGCAAAACCGCTACGCCATTCTTGTTTCCAACCCGGTTGAACATCCCGATTTTTACACGCTGACTCTCATGCTAAACGCCGTTGAAGGCGAAACGGCAGAGAAGATGACCGAAGACATCCAAACCTACCTTGCCACATTTTTTGTGACGGGAGAATTACCGTAAATTCCATGCTTGTCTATGACCTTGATTTTTCCGCATTGAGCAGCCTGCTGGCTGGCTGGGGCGAACCCGCTTACCGCGCCAGACAAATTTGGCAGGGATTGTATCAACACCTGTACGACTCGCCGGAGCAGTTTAGCAGCCTGCCCAAATCGCTGCGCGAAAAAATGGCAGCCGAACTTTCGTTTGCGCCGTTTTCGGTGAAGACGTATCTCAAATCATCGGACGGGCATACCCGCAAGACGCTTTTTGCATTGCCCGATGGAAACCTAATTGAAGCGGTCTTGATGCGGTATGAGAAGGAAGACTCTGCGAGAGATACGAGCAAGGCGCAAGGCATGGGCAACTCGTATCCCGCAACCCGCAATCCGCACCGTCACACGCTTTGCATCTCCACGCAGGCGGGCTGCGCAATGGGATGCGTGTTCTGCGCCACAGGTCAGCTGGGGTTTAAGCGCAACCTTACCAGCGGGGAAATTGTGGCTCAAATTATGTATTACGCGCAAATGTTAAAGAAAAAAAACGCCGTCGTCAGCAACGTGGTGTTTATGGGCATGGGCGAGCCGTTTCATAACTACGAAAACGTCATGGCAGCCATTGACCGCTTGAACGACGCGGAAGGATTCAACTTTGGGGCGCGGCGGTTCACCATTTCCACAGTGGGGCTTGCGCCGCAGATTCGCCGTTTTGCGGATGAGATGCGGCAGGTGAATCTCGCCATATCGCTGCACGCGGCGGAAGATGAAGCGCGTCTGGCGATTATGCCGGTGAATAAAAAATATAAAATTGAAGACGTACTGGAAGCGTGCAGATATTATGTGGAAAAAACCCGCCGCCGCGTCACCTTTGAATGGGCATTAATCAGCGGAGTGAACGATACGCCCGAAGTGGCAAAAAAACTCGCCGCACGGCTGAAAGGCTTGCTCTGTCATGTCAACGCGATTCCGCTCAACCCCACCAAAGGGTTTCACGGCAAGGCAGCCGACCGCGAGCGGGCAAATCTCTTTAAGCAAACGCTCGAAGCGGAGGGAATCCCCTGCACGATACGCATGAGGCGCGGAATTGATATTCAAGCGGGCTGCGGGCAACTGGCGGGGAGTCAGTGAAGAAGTATTCAGTATTCAGTATTCAGTATTCAGTGTTCGGAGTTGCAAAAAATACTTGAAATGAAGTATAGTCAGGCGCATTGTTCTCCGCCTTTCAAACTTAAAATTTAACTTTGAAACCTTCCAACCTTAAAAAACCCATGAAACAAAACTGGCTTGAACGTCCCATACATCCTGCATTTCCAAAATTAACCAATGAACTTGCGCTCTTTTTTGGCGTGATTGTGCTGGCAATTTTCACACGCTTTTATCACCTTGAACCGCGCGTGATGAGTCACGATGAAAGTTTGCACACCTACTTCTCATGGCTTTTGTATCGCGGTCAGGGCTACCAGCACTCGCCCATGATGCATGGCCCGTTTCAATTTCATGCCATTGCGTTGAGTTATTTTTTATTCGGCGCAAACGATTTCACCGCGCGCATCCCCGCCGTGCTTTTCAGCATCGGCACAGTTTGGATGGCATGGTACTGGCGCCGGTATCTTGGCAAATGGGGCGCAATCATCGCGGGCTTTTTGCTGGTCATCTCGCCTTATATGCTGTATTACGGGCGTTATGTCCGCAACGAATCGTTTGTCGGCTTTTCGGGGATTTTGATGTTATACGCCGTGCTGCGGCATCTTGAAGCGGGCGGAAAAAAATATCTGCTCATGCTTGCCGCCGCGCTGGCTTTGCATTTCACATCCAAGGAAACTTCCTTCATCTACACCGCGCAGTTGTTGATTTATCTTGCCGTTTATTTCATCGCGCAAGTGACGCGCCGCCCGTGGGAAAACGCCCAAAGCGATTACCGCGCCTTCCTGATTGCATTTGCAATTGCAACGCTGCTTGCCGCTTCCGCATTCAGTTATGGAATGTACACCCGCGACGCGGAAACCCTCACCGCGATGGAAACCGCCGTGCCAAGCAACCCCGACGCTTCGCTTCCGCATTCAGACTCAGGGGAAGTGAATCTGCCCGTCCTCGCGCTGGCAATCGCCGCCGGGCTGGGGCTGGCAGCCGCCGCGTTTTACCTCATTCGCGGATACGGCTGGGAGCGGATTCGCACCGAACGTTCGTTTGACCTGCTGATGGTGGCAGGCACAATTGTGCTGCCGCAACTTTCGCCCTTCCTTGTCAAGTTTTTTGAAAAGTGGCTCAAAGTCTCCATCCCCACTACCGCGCCGGAAGTGCAGGCGCTCAGCGGCGATACGCGCGGTATGCTCATCATTCTCGGCTTTTTGGCGCTGACCTTTGCGCTTGCAATTGCCATCGGTCTGCTGTGGAGCAAGGAGAAATGGTGGCAAACCGCGCTGGTCTTTTGGGTTCCGTTCACCATTCTTTACACCACCTTCTTCACCAACAGCGATGGATTTTTCACCGGAACAATCGGCTCGCTCGGCTATTGGATTGTGCAGCATGACGTGGAAAGAGGCAGCCAGCCGTGGTACTACTATCTGCTGGTACAAATTCCGATGTACGAGTTCCTGCCCGCACTGGGATTCTTCCTCGCACTTTGGCTGGGGCTGAAAAGAAAATTCGCCAAGCCAACGCAGCCCGCAAGCGAAGAAAAACCCCAAGAGCAGGAAGTCATCCAACTCATTCAAATGGAAGAAGAAAACCCCGAAGAGAAAAATTTTGACCACACATTCAGCCTGCTTGTTTGGTGGAGCATTTCCAGCGTGGCGAGTTTCAGCATTGCGGGCGAGCGAATGCCGTGGCTGACGTATCACATGGCGCTGCCGTTAATTTTGATTACAGGCTGGGCGCTTGGGCGCATCATTGACGGCACGGATTGGGAGAACCTTAAAGAACATCGCATCGGCTTAACCGTTTCGGCGTTTGCCGTGTTCATCGTCAGCGTGGCGCGCGTGTTCCTGATTTTAAGCGGACCAAATTTGCCGTTTCAAGGCAAGGAACTGGCGCAACTGCAAGCCACCAGCGCGTTTCTCTTTCCTTTTGTCATGTCGCTTGCCAGCGCGGCGGGGCTGGCGTACCTGCTCAGCGCGTGGAGCTTCAAACAAATGCGGCATGTGTTTGTCTTGGTGGTCTTCGGTTTTCTTGCCGTTCTTACCATCCGCGCTTCGTTCCGCGCATCCTACATCACATACGACCAAGCCACCGAATTTCTTGTGTACGCGCACGGGGCGCCGGGGATTAAAGAAATCATGGCACAGGCAAAAGAAATCTCCGAGCGCACCACAGGCGGCATGGGCGTTGCCATTGCGTATGACGCCAGCGCGCCGGATACGGGCGTTTCGTGGCCCTTTGTCTGGTATCTGCGCGATTACACAAACCAGCGTTCGTTTGACCAGCCCACCCGCGCCCTGCGCGACTCGGTGTTGATTATTGTAGATGAAAAGAACTTCGACAAAATCGAGCCAGCCATCGGCGCGGGCTATTACCGCATGGATTACATTCGCATGTGGTGGCCCATGCAGGATTACTTCTCACTGGTATATGACCGCGACCCAAACCAGCCCTTCCCCGAAGATTATTCCTGCACGGGGTTGATGAGCATTTACAAACTGCGCAAATCAAAAGACTATTCGCGCTTCTGCGAAGGATTCACCAATCCGCAAATGCGCTACGCGCTGTTCAAAATCTGGTGGGACCGCGATTACAGCGCCTACGCCGCGCTTAAAAACCGCCCCGACCTGACTCTGACGACATGGAGCCCGGCTGACAAAATGCGTTTGTATGTGCGGCAGGATGTGGCGGGTCAAATGTGGAATTACGGCGTTGCGCCCGCCGCAGTGGAAGCCGCGCAAGACCCCACCGAAGGCAAGTTTGTGCAACTCGCCGCCGACCAGATTTTTGACGCGGCGCGCGGCATGGCGTTCAACGCGCCGCGCTCGCTCGCCTTTGGTTTGGATGGAACAATCTACATCGCCGACTCGCGCAATCACCGCGTTTTGCACATTAACGAAAACGGACAGGTTCTCAATCAATGGGGTTCATACGCGGACGGGGTTAACATCCCAATTGCAAACGGCACGTTCAACGAGCCGTGGGGCGTTGCCATTGGACCGGACGGTTCGGTCTATGTAACCGATACATGGAATCACCGCGTGCAAAAATTTGACGCAAACGGAAACTTCATCGCCGCGTGGGGAGTCTTCGGGCAGGGCTCAACGCCCACCGATTTTTACGGTCCGCGCGGAGTGGCGGTTGATTCAAAGGGCAGGGTGTATATCACCGATACGGGCAACAAGCGCGTTGTCGTCTTTGATAAAGACGGCAACTTCCTGACGCAATTTGGCACAGCCGGTTTTGACGCCGGTCAATTTGACGAACCCGTCGGCATTGCCATTGATAAAAACGGCACAGTCTATGTCGCCGATACATGGAATCAGCGCGTGCAAACTTTTATCCCGATTGAATCGGAAAGCAGCCTGATATTCCTGCCCGAAAAGCAGTGGGACGTGTACGGCTGGTTTGGGCAATCGCTCGAAAACAAGCCCTTCATCGCGGTCAATGACGACCTGCATGTCTTCATCACCGACCCGGAAGGATACCGCGTGATGGAATTTGACAACAACGGAACGCTGCTGCGCGTATGGGGCGACTACGGCGGCGGCATCACCAGTTTTGGTCTGCCCTCCGGCATCGCAGCGGATTCCAACGGGCATGTTTGGGTCACCGACAGCGGCAACAACCGCCTGATGAGATTCACGCTTC
This sequence comes from Anaerolineales bacterium, assembly GCA_034434265.1. Lineage (GTDB taxonomy): Bacteria > Chloroflexota > Anaerolineae > Anaerolineales > Villigracilaceae > Villigracilis. The sequence continues at coordinate 9,398 of DAOTZP010000435.1, forward strand.
CGTAACGTCAGTTCGGGATAGCGAAAAATATAATTTTCACCGCCAGACGCGGAGGGCGCAGAGTCTTTTTTTGTTATGTTTTTCTCCGCAAACTCTGCGCCTCTGCGTTAAGAAAAATTCTTATCCCGAGTTCGCGTTCCGTAAATTTGAAAAAGGATAAAGGCAAACCCTTCATCCTTTTTCTTGATGGTATAATGCCAGCGCTTTTTCAAAATAAACCCCCGAGGGACTCATGAAACTTCACGAATATCAATCGAAAGCCGTTTTCTCAAAATTTGGAATTCCGATTCCAAAAGGGCATGTCGCTTCCTCCCCAGAAGAGGCGCGCCAGATTGCAAAAGAACTGGGGACGCGCGTCGTCGTCAAGGCGCAGGTGCTGGTCGGCGGGCGCGGAAAGGCAGGCGGCGTAAAAGTCGCCAACTCGCCGGAGGAAGCCGAACAACTCGCCATGCAGATTCTCGGCATGGAAATCAAAGGCTTGCCCGTTCGCAAAGTGTTGATTGACGAAGCCTCCGCCATTGAGCAGGAAATCTACTTCTCCATCACCAATGACCGCGCCGCGAAGAAACCCGTCATGATTGCCTCGGCGGCGGGCGGCGTGGATATTGAAGAAGTCGCCGCGACATCGCCTGAAAAAATCGTCAAAATGCACATTAACCCGCTGATGGGATTAAAAGAATACGCCGCCCGCGATATATTTTTGGCAATGGGCTTGCCGCGCGATTACATGAAAGACTTTATCAAAATTGCGCTCGGCTTGTGGGAAGTGTATAAATCCACCGACGCCACGCTCGCGGAAATTAATCCGCTGGTGATTACCAAAGACAAAAAGATGGTCGCGCTCGACGGCAAGATGATGATTGACGATAACGCGCTCTTCCGCCAGCAGGAATTGGAAGCCACCCGCGATACCGACGAAGACGCGCCCGCCGAAATTGAAGCGCGCAAGTACGGCTTGTCGTTCATCAAACTGGATGGCAACATCGGCTGCATGGTCAACGGCGCAGGACTCGCCATGACCAGCATGGACGTGATTAAACTGTTCGGCGGCGAACCCGCAAACTTTCTCGATGTGGGCGGCGGCGCAAACGCGCAAAAAGTCGCGGCAGCCATGCGCATCATCCTCACCGACCCGAATGTAAAAGCGGTTCTCTTCAACATCTTCGGCGGCATCACCCGCTGCGATGAAGTTGCCAAAGGCATTCTCACCGCAATGGATGAAGTGAAACCCAAAGTCCCGATGGTCGTCCGCCTTGTTGGCACAAACGCGGAAGAAGGACGCAAACTGTTGGAAAACGCAAATATGATTACCGCCGAAACACTCGCGGACGCGGCAAAGAAAGCCGTCGCTGCGGCAAAGGGATAAAACCATGAGCATTTTAGTAGATAAAAACACCCGCCTCATCGTACAGGGAATCACCGGCAACGAAGGCTTGTTTCACACCACGCAGATGGCTGCGTATTCCGATATCGTCGTCGGCGGCGTAACGCCCGGCAAAGGCGGCGAAAAAGTGTTGGGAAAAATCCCCGTCTTCGACTCGGTCAAAACCGCAAAGGAAGCGACAAACGCCAACGCGAGCATTATCTTCGTCCCCGCACGGTTTGCCGCAGACGCAATGTTCGAAGCGGCGGACGCGGGCATCCCCCTCATCATCTGCATCACCGAAGGCGTACCCGTGCAGGATATGATGCGCGTCCGCAACTACCTGGACCAGAAACAAGCCCGCCTGATTGGACCGAACTGCCCGGGCTTGCTGACCCCCGGCGAAGCGAAAGTCGGCATCATTCCCGGCAACATCGCCATCCCCGGCAATGTGGGCGTGGTCTCGCGCTCCGGCACGCTCACCTATGAAGTGCTGTACGCCATGAAAAACCTGAACATGGGCGCAAGCACCTGCGTTGGCATCGGCGGCGACCCGGTCAACGGCACGAACTTTACCGACGTGCTGGAAATGTTCCAAGCCGACCCGAAGACCGAAAAAGTCATCATGATTGGCGAAATCGGCGGAAATGAAGAAGAAAAAGCCGCAGAGTTCATCAAGACCAAAATGAACAAACCGGTTGTCGCCTTCATCGCCGGGCAAACCGCCCCTCCCGGCAAACGCATGGGACACGCGGGCGCAATCATCGAAAGCGGAGCAGGAACCGCAGCCGACAAAATCAAAGCGCTCGAAGCCGCTGGCGTAAAAGTCGCCAAACACCCCGAAGAATTGCCGACATTATTCTAAAACACCCCGCCTCCGAAGCCGCAAACTTCGGAGGCTTTGCTTTTATAATCAGCGCATATTTACATCGTATAATTGAAATAGAGGTAAATGATGACGACTTTTGAACAAACCCTGCTCCGCGAAGTTGCCACCCTGCCCGAAGCGCGTCAAGCCGACGTGCTGGCATTTGTCCGCTTTTTGAAAATCAGCCTGACTGATAAGGAAAAAATCAAAGCAGACTTCAAGGAAGCCTTGCAAGACGCGCGGGAAACAGCGCAAAGACTCAACATCACTGAAGAGGATATTGAAGCCGAAATCCGCGCTGCGCGGGAAAACAAGGGATGAAACGGGTTATCCTCGGTACAAATATCATCATATCCAGCGTGTTGGGCGGCGCGCTGGTTTTCGTTTTGGAAAATGGGGTGAAGAAAAATTCAAGGTCATTGTCACCACCGACATTCTCGAAGAATATTTTGATGTTCTCAATCGTCCCAAGTTTGAACTGAAACAGGACACTATAGATAAGATTACAAGGTTCATTTATCAGTTTTCGGAATTTGTCGTCCCTGAAGAAAAAATCAAATTTATTCAAGACGACCCAAAA
>DAOTZP010000436.1:0-12814 GCA_034434265.1 Anaerolineales bacterium
TTTCAAAAAAAAAAAAAAAATCCGTCAGGTCTATAAATTTATCCCTCGCGCTTAACTTTAACAATTGAATTAACTTTATCCGTAGCGAACACGCGAACAGCAAGACCCCGTAAAAACAATGACCGCCCCCCAAACAAATAAAAATTTCATCAACACACTCGCCGAGCGAAACCCCGCCGTGAATTGGCGCGCGCGCTTGGGCGCTTCCTCCCGCCGATTTTTAAGCGCGTTGGAACGTCTCACCCTTCAACTGGAAAGACCGCTTGGCTGGCTCATCCGCGACTCGCGCTTTAACCCGCTGTATCACACGGGAACTATCACCATTTTTCTGCTCTTTGTGATTCTCGTCAGCGGAATTTATTTAACGCTCTTCTATCCATTTGGATTCACCGTCTCCTACGAAGCCGTCTCCAAAATGGAAGCCAACCTCGTCAGCCGCATCATCCGCGCGCTGCACCGCTACGCATCGGACGCGGCGGTCATCTTCGCGCTGCTGCACGGCTGGCGCACTTTCTTTCAAGACCGTTTTCGCGGACCGCGCTGGCTGGCGTGGACAACGGGCATCGGCATGGCGCTTGTCGTCTGGTTCATCGGCGTCACCGGCTACTGGCTCATCTGGGACGAGCGCGCGCAAGTCATCAACGAAACCTTCTTCAACCTGATGTCCACATTTCGCGGCGGGCAAAGATTCATTGTGGATTATGTCGTCGGCGAAGCCGCAGGCACGGGCTGGGTATTTATGCTCTTATCGTCATCCTGCACATTGGGCTTTCGCTGCTGGTTGGGCTTTTTCTGTGGTGGCACTTGCAGCGCATGAGCCGCGCCAAGTGGACTCCGCCCACATATTGGATGATTCTTTCAATTGTGGTTCTGCTGCTCGCCTCCGCCTTGTTCCCTGTGGGCATGTTACCCCCGCTCAACGCGCGGCAACTCCCTGCAAATGTTCCCACCGACCTGTTTTATCTTTTCTATCTTCCCGCCTATCTGCGCGGACCGCAAGCCCTGTTTTGGAGCGCGCTGCTCTTCATCAGCGGCATTTTGCTTGCCCTGCCATGGCTCATGCCGCGCCCCAAAGAAATCAAACCCATTCAACTGGACCTTGCAAAATGTGACGGCTGTACCTTGTGCGAGCGCGACTGTCCATACACCGCCATCAAAATGATTCCGCGCGCCGACGGCGGACGCCCCAAACTGCAAGCGGAAATTGACCCGAACTTATGCGTCTCATGCGGCGTGTGCATTGGCAGCTGTCCCGATAACGCGCTCTCGTTTGGTGAGCCGCTTGAAGCCTACGAACAAAACGTCATCGCGCAAGTTTTACAAAATAAAAATAAAACTGTGGTCTTCACCTGCGAGCGTCATGCCTTGATGAACGCGGACAATCTGAACGAAAACACGCTGGTCATTCCGCTCACTTGTATTGCAATGGCAAGTCCGCACCTCGCCGCGCAATGTCTTGAAGCGGGCGCAAGCGATGTGCAATTCATCGGCTGCCCGCCCGAAGACTGCGCCAACCGCGAAGGCAACCTGTGGACGCAGGAACGCATGAACGGCGGACGTTTGCCTAAATTAAAAAATACATTCATCCCGCAAGCGCATACCGCCTGGCTTGCGCCGACCGAGTTCAAAACCGCATTAAACCAAAAAGTCGAATCACATCCCACCGCGTACAACTTCACGCCCAACGCCAGCCATGCAAAATTCATCCTGCCGCTGCTGGGGTTGATGGCGGTGATGTTCTCCATTCAAATCTGGCTTTCCGCCTACCCGTTGAATTTCTTTCCGCAGGATTCGGCTGCGGTGATGATTCAATTCACCCACCACAGCGGGTACGCCATCCACGACATCCCGCGCGCGGCGCAGCCGAACCTCAACTTGATTCACCCCGTGCGCATCATCCTCGAAGCGGACGGAAAAGCCATCCTCGATGAAACGTATCCCGTAAAAGATGAAGGCTTAAATCAAGGCGCGCGCATTTTTGAACGGGTGACATTGCCCGCCGGTGAACATCATCTCACCCTCAAACTGTACGACCGCCCCGATGACACCGAACAAATTTTGTTCGACCAAACAGTGAAATTAAGCGGGCGTGAAATTTACAACATCACCTTCAGCGATGTTCACGTCCCAGACCCGAAAGCCGGTGAGAAGTTATACTACGACACATCCGCCGACACAAACGCGGGCTGCCGCGTTTGCCACTCGCTTGAAAAAGATGAGCGCGTGGTGGGACCTTCGTTTTATGGAATCGCCACCCGCGCCGAAACGCGCATTCCCGGCATGAGCGCGGAAGAATACCTGCGCCAATCCATCCTTGACCCCGATGCCTATGTGGTGGAAGGCTACCCCGCCGGTCAAATGCTTAAGACCTTTGGCGAAATTCTCACCGAAGAACAAATTCAAGATTTGATTGCATTCTTGCTGACGATGAAATAAACAAAGGATTTTTATGAAACGCATTTTGATATTGCTTGTTCTACTTGTCACCCTCACCGCCTGCGGCAGGCGCGGCGAGCCAGCCCCGCTGGGCGCGGATGCGCCCGCCGATAACGTGCCGGACATTGTTGGAGAATACGCGCTCAATGCCGAAGATTTTATGCACGAAGAATACGGCGGAACGTTAATCATCACCGCAACCGGCAAGCCGAATGAATATCAATTTCAATGGCTGGTGAGCGGGGGGATTCAAGAAGGCATTGGAAAGCTGGAAGGGAATAAAATCAACGTCACATGGAAAAGCGTGGATACCGGCGCGGGCGAAAGTTTGAGCGGCACGGCGTCTTACACCGTCACCGTCAACGGCGAATTATACGGCACGCGCACCATTGAAGGGGTGATGGAAGAGCCGACCAAAGAAACGGCGTATCCCAACCCCAAGCCGTAATAAAAAACTTCGGGATGACCTCCCGAAGTTTTTTATTATTTCAACCCAACCACTTCAAACACCTTCATCACCTGTGTTTTGCCTTTCACCGACATATCCACATGCGGAACCACCTGCACTTCATCCTTCACGCGCTCATACGCCTGACTGCTGATGAGAATTTGATTTTTCGCCGAGTTTTCCTGCAAACGTTTGGCGGTATTCACCGTATCGCTGATGGCGGTATATTCCAAACGCTTTTCCGTGCCAATCAAACCAAGAACCGCATCGCCATAGTGAATACCCACCCCAAACGCAAGGTGTGAATCTTCGGGAAGTTCCTTGTATAAATTTTCCACCGATTCGCGGATGAGCAGCGCGGTTTTAACCGCCCGCAGCGTGTGGTCGGGTTGGGGAATGGGGGCGTTGTACCAAGCCATAATCGCGTCGCCCATAAATTTATCCACCGTGCCTTCTTGCGCGAGCACTGCTTCCGCCATGGCGGCAAGGTAACGGTTGAGAATACGGACAAGTTCTTCCGGCGCGCGGTTTTCGCTGAAGGAGGTAAAGCCGCGAATATCCGCAAACAGCGCGGTGATGTCTGTGCGCTTGCCGCCCAGTTGCAGCCCGTTTGGGTCGAGTTGTTCAATCACAGCGGGGGAAACCATGCGCTCAAACAGCCTGCGCTGCGCTTCGAGCTTCTTTCTTTCGGTCAGGTCGTCCAGTACAATGGCAACGCCCTGAGTTTTTTGCGAAGCATCCTTAAGCGGAGAAAGATTGAAACGCCATGCCACATTGCCGCGTTTGGGGAAATGGTGATTGATTTCCACATCCATCACGGGTTTGTCGCTTTCGCGCACTTCGGCAAGGTGCGGCTCCAACGCTTCGGAGACGGAAGCGAGCGTATCCTGCAAACGCTGCCCGATAATTTCGCTGGAAGCATGACCGAGAATCATTTCCGCGGCGCGATTGGTCAAAGTAATTTGATTTTGAATATCCGCAGTGATGACTCCGCTGGCAATGGAAGCAAAGACGTTATCCATCAGATTTTTGAGCGCGGTCACTTCTTCGAGCGTTTGTTTAAGCGAGGAGAACAAACGCGCGTTTTCGAGCGCAACCGCCGCTTGATTTGCAAAGGCTTCCAGCAGCGTCTTTTCGGAATCAGAAAAAATACCGGCGCGGATGCGGTTGTCGGCATAAATTACGCCGATTAATTCGTTCTTTACCTTAAGCGGCACGCACAAAATGGAGCGCAAGTTAAAAGCCACCACGCTTTCCTGCCCCATAAAGCGCTGGTCTTCCTGCGCGTTGGTGGTGACGAGCGACTCGCCTGTCTCAATCACGCGCCCGACGACGGATTTGCTGACCGTGAGCTCGGAGGCGTGAACAGACTCCATTTCCCAATTGCGCGCCATGCGCACAACCATCTCGCCGTTTTTATCACGCAGCATGAGAAAGCCCCGCTCCGCTTTGGTGAGCTGCACAATGTTATCCATCACAATACGCAGCACTTCTTCCAATTCAAGCGAAGAGTTGACCACCTGACCAATGCCCACCAACGCCAGCAGATTTTTATGTTCACGCTGAAAGTTTTGTATTTTTTCACTGATGAGCCGCAGCATGGTTTCCAAATTGACCAAATCATCGGAAACATTTTTGGGCAGCGGAACTTTGGCGGCAGCCAGCTCTGCGCGAACCTTGCCAGCCTGCGCGCTCATAGTCATGAGCTGGTCGGAGAGAGTGGTAGGGCGGGTCTGTTCATTCATACATTTCACCGTAATTAATTAATTCCAGCGTTTATTTTTTGGTCATTTTTGCAAAAATCGCTTCAAATAAAATTTTTCCAGCGGCGCGTCTTGCACGCTCCATTTGAGGCGGACGGTTGGAAAACAGCGCGGTTTCATGCTCTTTTTGCAATTGCGCCACCGCGTCTTGCGCTTTGGGCAAAAGGGCTGCCAATGCGGCAGCGCGCTCGCGCGGCGTAGCTTGCAAAGGCTGAGGCTTGCCAAGCAGACGCAGACTCCAATCCACAATATGAAACATGCGCTGCATGGCATTTAACCCAGCCCAATGCGCCCAGCGGCGCAGCCAGTTTGGCGGTTTGCGCCCGCTTTGGGCGTAACGCTCTTCCAAGTATAACGGCAAACGGTCAACTAAGGAGTATTTTTGTATTGCAAAAATAGAAAGCAAAACAAAGCCCGCCAATAGGAATGGATACAACCGCGTGAAAACATCGGCAAGCGTAATGCCGGCGGAAGGGGAAGTCTCTTGCGCGGGCGGCACAGGCGCGGGCGGAGTTTCCAATTCATCTTCCAGAACGGGCAGGTTTCGTCCAAGCAAGTCGGACTTTTCTTCGGTTTCATTTCCCGTCTGAATACCGGTGGGGCGCGCCAGCGGAGGTTGATTGCCCGTTGGCTCAAATTCCACCCAGCCAATTTCAGGAAAGTACACTTCGGGCCAGGCGTGCGCGTCTTTATACGTCACCAAGTAACGACTGCCCAAAGAGTCGTACTTTCCCTGCGCGAAGCCAACCGCCATACGCGCGGGGATTCCAATGGAGCGCAGCAACAACACTTGCGAGCTGGCGTAATACAAACAAAATCCTTTTTTATAATCCAGCAAAACCCATAACGCCGGGTCGTATCCTTCGGGCGGCGTTTGTTGTAATTCAGTCACATACTCAATTTCATTTCGCAGAAAGGCTGTAATCGCTTGCGCTTTATCATACGGCGTTTGCTCACCTGCGGTAATTTGCAGAGCCAGCGATTGAATCTGCGGCTGAATTTCTTTTGGGATTTGCAGATAACGCGCGCGCACCCAATCGGGATACTTCTCCCCTGCCGCGCGGAGTTGAACTTCGGTCGGGTTGGGCAGCTGGGCGCGGAGCTGATACGCCTCCCCGGCGGTTAATGCGCGCGCCGCCAGCCATGCAAACTGGTCCGGCGCAGAATCAGTCGCGGGGGCGGTCATCCACTCTCCTGCAAGGTTCGTCCAATTTGTGCCGGGCGGCGCATAAAGCAATTCCTGTTTTGGAAAGTTCATGGTGATGGTGAAACTTGCGTTTGCGCCTTGCAGCGGATACGGGAAACTTAACACATCGCGTTCAGGGTTAAAAGGCATTGTGTCCAGTTCCGATGTCACCCAGCGCCCGTTGATGTATTGGTCATACACCCTGCCGCGCCAATAGTAGCGGACGGGGCGGCTTTCCACGCGGTCAAGTTTGACGTAAAAAACAGGCTGTTCGCTGGTGGGCGCAACGCTGCTTAGCGCGAGCTCTTCGCCGTAGTAATCGCGCGGGACGGGGATGGTATAGGTATTTTCGAGCGCATCGAACATGGATTCAAATCGTTCGCGGAAAGGCGCGGCAAATTCATTCCACGCGCGCGCGGCAGGCTCAATGCTGTTCAACGCGGAGGGGAAAATCCACGCGGCAAACACGGCAATAGCGGCAACGGTAAAGGCAACGCGCGAAATATCGCCCTCCATTTCGGAGGTGAAAAACACGCGCTTGCGCCGCCAGCCGGTTTGACTCCGCAAGTAATTCATGCGTCCCATGAGCAGCAGCGAAAGAAAAATGTAAAGCGCAAATCCCCAAATGCGGGCTGCCGCGCGAACATCATAAATTTGGATGATGAGCATGGCAAGCGCGCCGGGCAACACAGCGCGCAGAAAATTTTCATGCCGCGTGAGCTGATAGGCGGAATACACGCCGAGATTCCAAAAAACAACGCACATCAACGTAAGGAAAAAAATCGGGTCGGTGATGGGTTGATTTTTGAAAAATAAAACCAGCGAATCAAACAAGCGCGTGAAGAGAATCAGCAGGTCATCCCACACCCATTCGGAGCGGTCTTGCAAAATATTGAGCAGCTGTAAGGGAATGAGAAAGAATCCATAGCCAAACGCAAGCCAAATGGAGGCGCGGCGTGGAAACAAACTGTACCCCAATGCCAAGCCGAGCAAAACGCCAAAGAACGAAAGGACTTGCGTCAGGGTTAGCATCTTCACCCAATTAGTCACCGCCAGACGCGAAGAAGCAATTAAAACAAGCGCCGCCAGCAAAACAGCGGATTGACGGTCCCAAAATCGGTCGGAGCGGGGCGGGGCGTTCATCTTAATCTTGACATTCGCCTTCGCAGGAACATGCCATCCCTTTGGCTTTTTCAAACGATTCTTTTCCTTCTTTATACGAGAAATAAATCAAGCCGAGCGCGCCAATACCATCTACGAATCCGAAGCCGGTCAGTTGATAAATCAAACTGGAAGCGAGCAAAATCAACGACATGTAAATGCAAACGAGCGTGCAGTTTGCATCCGCAAGAATGGGCATGGAGTTTAAGGCGCGTCCCACTTTTCTTTTTCCTGTTACCAGCGCCCACATGACCGCAATCGAAATCATGGAGATAATCAAGCCGGGCAGCGTGGTATCGGGCTTGTGTCCAATGACGATGTTGTAAATCGCGGTGGCAGCCAGCCCAGCCGCAAGCAGGTAAAACGCCGCGCCCGTAATTTTTAGCGCGGTCACTTCAAACGGGGCGCGCGAAGAATTCGGGTTTTGACGAATACGAAACACCATCGCCACAATGCCCGCGCCCGACATGACCTCGATGAACGAATCCACGCCAAAGCCAAACAAGGTCAGCGCTTCGTCGTCCACGCCAAAATAAATCGAAATTACGCCTTCGAGCAGGTTATAAAAAACGGTAAAAAAGGCAAGCCATAAAGCATATTGCCAGTAAACATTTTGTTTTGTGGGTTGAGTCAACGCTGTCATTTTTTCTCCATATTTGCAAAGGCTTTCATCGCTTCCGCTGTGACAAACATTGAACCTGCCGAAAGGACAAGATTGCCGTCTTGTGAAGCAAGTTCCAATGCGCGTTTGAATGCGGATGAAACCGGCTGCGCGGTTTCGGACTCAATTCCCAGTTGAGCTGCGATGGCGGATATTTTCTCCGCCTCCAACGCGCGCGGGTGGTCGGCGCGGGTGACGATAAGTTTTTGAATCTTCGTCTTCATCTCCTCGAACATGCCCGCAAGGTTTTTATCTTCCGACGCGCCGAGAATGAGATAGACTTTTTTACCGGGGAAATAAGTATCGAGCGTTTCGCGCAGTTTGGCAAACGAATCCTGATTGTGAGCGGAATCGAAAATGACGGGCGGATTTAATTGCGCGATTTCAAACCGTCCGCGCCATTGGGTGTTTGCAAACCCTTCGCGGATTTGTTCATCGGTGATGTCCAGTCCGCTGGCTTTGAGCGCGGCGTACGCGGTTGCGGCGTTTTCAATTTGATACGCGCCGAGCAAGGGAATGGTGAATGGCAATTGGTTAATGGTGAATGCTTGTCCGCGCAAAGATGACTCGATGAGTTCAAAAGTTACCTCGCGCCCGATGAGCGTGAACGGGCAATTTCTTTCTCTGGCTGCGCGCTCCACAACTTGCAGGGCTTCTTCTTTTTGCGGGGAAGAAACAACCGGAATGTTTTGTTTGATAATGCCCGCCTTCTCCCCTGCTATTAATGCAAGCGTATTACCAAGCACGGCGGTATGGTCATAGGACAACGATGTAATCACCGAAACATTCGGCGTCACAACATTGGTCGCATCCAGCCGCCCGCCCAAGCCGACTTCAATTACAGCGGCGGTGACGTCATATTTGGCAAACGCCATAAAGCCCAGCGCGGTGGTGATTTCAAACGTGGTCAGCATGGGAATCTTTGCCACATGCGGTTTGATTTCTTCCACCAGTTCGTTCAACTGCGCGTGCGTGATTGGCTCGCCGTTAATTCGAATCCGCTCGACGTAATCTTCCAAATGCGGGGAAGTGTATAACCCTGTTTTATATCCCGCCGCCTGCAATGCCGCCGCGCACATCGCGGATGTGGAGCCTTTGCCCTTCGTCCCCGCAATGTGAATGATGGGATATTTTTTGTGCGGATTGCCCAGCGCCTCCATCAACGCGAACATGCGGTTGAGGTTGAAATCCGCTTTGGCGAGTTCGGAGGAATGTTTGAGGCTGTAATCTACAAACGAGTAGAGATAATCGAGCGATTGATTGTATGCGGTTTCAGTATCCATAATTTAGAGCGAGAGGAGAATGGAGGCGGCAAGAATGATGAGCATTGGAATACTTGTCCAAATCAATGCGGGCGTATTTTTGCCGCGCTTATACGAAACCCAAGCCAGCGCGGAAAAAAGAATCAGCCACAGCGGGTAGCTCCACACGGCGGCGACAAACAGCGAGTTGGAAAGATAAACGCCGGAATCGAAAGCCATGAAGGACATCATCGCCATCACTATCCAGGGAATCAGGCTGAGCGCATAGACCGCCTGTGAAATCACAAGCCAGAGAAAAATTCCCCAGTTTCGCGCAGGTTTTGCTTCGGACATTTTATGCTCCTTGTTGTAAATTTTGTTCCACGATTTTACCGTTATTTGCCTAATCTACAACTTGCGTTCACGCGGCTTTTCCTTTATGCTTGCGCCCTACCCAAAACTATTCACTCCTTCCCATGCTTTCGACTCTTACCATTCACTTACGTCTTCCCCTTTGTTCTTCGCTGAAAGAAAAGCGCGGACGAATCAAGCCGCTGATGTCGCGCCTGCGCCGCGAGTTCAACGTCTCGGTGGCGGAAATGGACTTGCACGATACATGGGATGAAGCCGTCATTGCCTGCGCGATGATTGGCAATGACGCCGTAGTTTTGCGCCAGTCCATGCAGGCGGTGGAAAAATGGGTCGAAGCAAACTGGGCGGACGGGGATGTTTGGGACACGAAAATAGAAAATGTTTAGAAAGTTATACCCTGTAACTTGTACCCTGTAACCCATAGGAGGCAAAATGGATTTAGGACTTAAAAATAAAATCGCGCTGGTCACCGGCTCTTCACGCGGGCTGGGATACGCAACCGCATTCACGCTTGCAAAGGAAGGCTGCAAAGTCGCCATCAACGGGCGGGATGAAGCGAAGATAAAAGCCGCAGCGGAAAAGATGAGCAAAGACACCGGCGCGGAGGTCATCGGCTTGGGCGGCGATGTCAGCCTGCCAGATGCGCCCGCTCAACTCATAGAAAAAACCACGCAAGCCTTCGGCGGGCTGGATATTCTCATCACCAACGCGGGCGGACCTCCTCCGGGGAACATCGATTCATTGGATGAATCCGCGTGGCAAAAAGGCGTGGATTTATGTTTGATGCTGCATGTGCGTTTGATTCAATCCGCGCTGCCGCATTTGCGAAAGTCATCCGCCGCGAGTATTTTGACGGTCACATCCGTTTCGACCAAGCAGCCGATTGCCAACCTGCTGCTCTCAAACAGCATTCGCACGGCAACGGTTGGCTTGACCAAGTCGCTCGCACTGGAACTCGGCAAAGACGGAATCCGCGTTAACTCCATTTTGCCGGGCTGGACGGAAACCGAGCGCGTGACCGAATTGATGACCAACCGCGCCAAAGCAAACAACAGCAGCGTGGAGGAAGAAATCCGCAAACAAGCCGCAGAAAGCGCGCTGGGAAGATTGGGCAAGCCGCAGGAATTTGCCAACGCAGCCGCGTTTCTTGTTTCGCCCGCCGCGTCTTACATCACGGGCGTTATGCTGCATGTGGACGGCGGCTCTTACAAAGGGACGATGTGATTTTCGATTTTCGATTTTCGATTGGAGCAAACAATGAAAGAAAAACAATGCCTTAACTGCAGCCGCACGGAAAATGAAACCCCGCTGATTCAAATTGTCTTTCAAGGCAATGAACTGCACATCTGCCCGCAATGCCTTCCGAATTTAATTCACAAGCCGCATTTGCTGGCTGAAAAAATTCCAAACTTCAACCCGCCATCCAATCTCTAATCTCCACTCTCTATTCTCTATCTCTCATGCCCAAACTCTCCCCGCTTGCCCGCAACTCACTCATTGTTGTTTTTTTGTTTGCCGTGAACAAAGCGCTCGCGCTGGCAGACACCATGATTATCTCGCGCAGATTTGCAAACGAAATTGAACTGCTTGATACGTTCAACGCCGCCAACAACCTGCCCGACCTGCTCTTTGCGCTCATCTCCGGCGGCGCGCTGGCAATGGCGTTTATTCCGCTGCTGACCGAATACTTGACCACCAAAGACCGCGCCGCCGCATGGGACTTATTCTCGCGCGTGGCAAATTTTGGGTTTGTCATCACCGGCGTTTTTTCGCTGCTGATTGCCGTCTTTGCCCAACAAATTGTGGACGCGCAAATTGGCATTGCGCCCGGCTTCGGCGCGGAGCAGCGCGCCCTGCTCGCAGAATTGATGCGCCTGAACTTAATCGGCACGGTGATTTTTTCCATCAGCGGGCTGGTGATGGCGTCTCTGCAAGCCAACCAGCATTTCATCATGCCCGCCATTGCGCCAAGCCTGTATAACATCGGTCAAATTTTCGGCGCGGTTTTTCTCGTCCCAACCTACGGCATTTACGGCGTGATTTACGGAACAATTCTCGGCGCGGCAATGCACTTGCTTGTGCAAGTTCCCATGCTGTTCAAGTTTGGATTCCGCTGGACGCCCGCGCTCGACATCCGCCACACGGGATTGCTCCGCGCCATTAGTTTGATGGCGCCGCGGCTTTTTACGATGGCAGGCATTCAACTGATTTTCGTCGCGCGCGACAACCTCGCCTCGCGGCTGGATTCGGCTGGCGCGGTCACTTCGCTCACCTACGGCTGGATGATTATGCAAGTGCCGGAAACAATTCTCGGAACCGCGCTGGCAACCGCGCTGTTACCCACCTTATCGGAGCTGGCAGCCAAGCAGGATTGGAAAGAATTTGGGCTGACTGTGGAACGCTCGCTGCGAGTCCTGATTGCGCTCACTCTGCCAATTGCGGCGGTCATCTCGACGGGGATGAGTCCATCGCTGGTCAATACAATTTTCCATTTTGATGAAAACGTCTCAACCCTGCTCACATGGACAACCCGCGCCTACCTTGCCACGCTCACGGGCTATGTGATTCACGAAGTTGCCGTGCGCGCCTTTTACGCCCGCAAAGAGCCGATGATTCCGTTTTACGCGGTCATCTTGCGCTTTCTACTCTTCTTGGGAATTGGCGTTGCAGGCATCACCTATTTTGCAGAAATCGGCGCGCCCATCATCGCCATTGCCGAACTTGCCCTGCTCATTGAAGCCATTGTGTTATTAACCCTGCTCTCGCGCCGCACGCACGAGCCGCTGCAAGTTGGCATATCCATTCTCAAAGGGATTGCCGCCGCGCTGGTCGGCGGCGGGGTGACGTATTTTGCCATGCAGTATCTGCCCGGCGGGGCGTTAATCTCCGCGCTGGGGAGCATGGTCATCGGCGGAATGTCCGCGCTGGTCATCGTTTGGGCTGAAATCAAACTGGTCTTAAAGTTATAAGACAGCCGCAACAGAGTATAATTTTTCGCATGAATATCAAGCGTTTTTTTATTTTTCTCACCTTAATCACCCTGCTGGTGTTTGGCTTGTGGCTGCCAGCCAATGCCGCGCCAACCGCGCAGCAGATTGCCACGCCAACCGCGCTCCCTGACGGGCGTATTCTTTACATCGCGCAGGCGGGCGATAACTGCATTCGCATTGCCGCGTTGAACGGCATTACAGTGGATGAACTGCGGCGGTTGAATTCATCCAAACTGGATGAAAACTGCACCATCATCGCTGGACAGGAATATCTGATTGGCATCGTCTCCACCGAAGGCACGCCCACAGCGGGACCTTCGCCCACGCTTGAACCGCCCACGCCCACCCCAACCCCCTTCACAGGCACAACGGAAATTTGCGTGCTGCTGTACAACGACATCAACGGTGACGCGCAGCGGCAGGAAACCGAACCCGCCGTGGAAGGCGGCGCGGTCAGCGTAACGGAAAATAACGGCGAATATTCCGCATCACAAGAGACCGTGCTGCAAGCCGACCCGGCTGCCTATCAGGGCATTTGTTTTCTCAACGTCCCGGA
>DAOTZP010000437.1:0-6715 GCA_034434265.1 Anaerolineales bacterium
TCGTTCTCGCCGAGTTCCATCTTCAAACGCGCGCGAATCTTTTCGGCGGTGTTGCGCCCGCCTTCCGCCATCTCCACCAGCGGGGTTAAGTCATCCCACATGTTTAACGCTTCGGCAAGCGGTTTAATCTCGCCCAGCGTCCACTTCAAAAAGGCGCGCACGGAGATGGGCTTGCCCGTCAGCGGGTTTTCGATTTCAGAGCGGAGTCCGTATTTGGCGGCGAGGTTTTCATTCGCGCGCGCGCGGTCAATATCCTCGCGGTCGTAGCGGAAACCGCGCGCAAACTGCGGGTCGGCGTAAATCTTCAACATTAACAAATGGCGGAAGGTGAGGTTGGCAATATCCAGGTCAAGCGGATGCCCGCCTTCATCCACGCGGACTTCGACTCTGCCCATCGGCAGGTTGATTCGCGCCATCAGATTCTGCCGTTCGATTTGCCGCGCCATTTCATCGGGCGGAGTGGATTGCCCGGCGGCGAACAGTCCCCGCGCGTAAAGCGCTTCGAGCTCGTCGCTTGTGGTGGAGATGATTCGCTCAACGGGTTCGGAAAAACTGCGCGCGCGCACGGGAGTCCAGTTGTTGTTGCCAAAACGGACTCCGCGCCGCACCAAATCGTAAGAAAGTTGCAGATAATCGTTATAGGAACGGTACAGGTCGGGCAGGTCAATCTCCCGCGGGTTGGGAAAGGTGAGATTGCGAATCGAATCGAATTCGGTGAGGATGACCGCGGCGCGTCCGCCCTTCACCTGCGCCTGCATGGGTGTGGATGCGCTGGTGGCAATAAAGAGCGAAGCAAACGCGCGCAGCAATCGCGTGGCGGTAATGTAAAACTCGGACTTGTAATCATCCAAATGTTTGTCGCCGCGCTCGCTGGGGGAAAGGTGCATAAAGTCCCATGCGAAGAGCGGGTCGGGCAGCGACATGTTGGTATGAATGCCCGTCGTGGCAAGCGTATCGCCGTACAGGTCCACGCATTTTTCGAGATAGCGCCGTTTAGCAAGCGACCAGTTGCCGGGAATGGATTGATGATTAATGTCGGTGAGGAAAAGCAGATTGCCATGCCAGTAATATAGACGCTCGCCAAAGTTCGCGCCTGCTTTGTGCAGGGCGTTCATCAACGTGGCTTCCATCAGGCGCGCTTCGTAGATTGCGCCGCGCGGCGTGTAATACGGGCGGGTTGCCCATTCCACCATCCAGTGAAAGACTTCCAGCTGGCTGAATTGTTTGTGCCATGATGGAATGCACTCGGCGCGGAGATAATCTACAAACGAGTGCTGGCTGGGTCCCACGCCAACGGTGAGCAGCGGGCGCAATTCTTCGTCAAGCAGGTTCCACTCCTGCTCAAAACCGTACAGCCCGCCTTGTGGTTTTTCTTTGACGGCTTGCTCTACGGCAAGGAGATATTTTTCGGGAAATTTTTGTACGGGCATAAGTCAGTCCTGTAGAGATGGGGTGTGTACTGCAAACAGCCAAATTATCAGGCGGTTTGCTTTTTTTTGTATTGTAACACTGCAATTTTATGTGAATTTTCCCGTCTTAAGGCGTATCAAAAAGAGGCGGGAGTTTCTGACTCATGTGCTTTTCTGAGATTTCACCACTGAGAACACAAAGGACACAGAGATTTTAGATTTTCCTCTATTTTCTCCGTGCGCTCAGCGACCTCTGTGGTGAGAAATTTTCAGCGTACCTTTTTAGAACTCTCAAGGAGGCAATAAAAACAAGCCCCACATTTCTGCGGGACTTGAAAAAATTTGCTCACTCACCTTGCGCGCGCGCTTTTTGCTGCTGATGATGCCGCCAGGCGGCGAACACCAGCCAGAGGAAGGTTGCAGGGATGTACACCATCATCACCGTTTGCAGGGTACCCACTGCAGGGTTATTGACAGCGCGCATGACAATGTATGCGTTGTATGCAACGAAGTAAGTCAGGTAAAGCGCGGCATCGCTGCGGCTGACGCTGTTATCCACAAAAAATACCGGGACGGTAATCAGCGCGGCAAATATCGCAACGGGCAAGTCAAACGCCAGCACATGGTCTGCAACTGCAATGCTTTGCGGGGCAACAATGCCTGTCACACCCAGCACGCCCAGCATGTTGAAAATATTGCTGCCGACCACATTGCCCGCGGAAATATCGCCTTCACCTTTGTATGCCGCCACAATGGAGGTTGCCACTTCGGGCATGGACGTTCCCGCGGCTACAATGGTCAAGCCGATGACCAGCTCGCTCACGCCGAGGACTGCGGCAATCGTCACCGCGGATTCAACCAACAGGTCGGAGCCGAACACCAACAATCCAAGCCCGCCAGCAGTCAACGCCAGATTTTTGACCACGGAAGCCGCGCCCGATTTTTCCTTGCTTGAAAATTCTTCCGCGTATTCGTTTTCCACTTCCGCGCCTTCAGATTTGCTCTTGCGGATGAGAAAAACAACGTACGCAATCAACAACGAGAATAAAATCACGCCATCCAAACGATTAAGCGAGCCATCCACAGCAAGGATAAAAGTAAGAATGGAAACGCCAACCATGATGGGCGCGTCCAAACGGACGAGTTGCTGCGCAATCATAATCGGGCGAATCATTGCCGATGCGCCCAAAATAAAGACGATGTTAAAAATGTTCGAGCCAATCACATTTCCAATGGAAATATCCGCCTGCCCCGCCAGCCCAGATTTTACCGAAACCGCCAGCTCAGGCGAGCTGGTACCAAACGCGACAATGGTCAAGCCGATGACCAGGGGAGAAATCCCCAGCAAAGCCGCCAGCCGCGATGCGCCGCGTACCAGCAATTCCGCGCCCGCGACGAGAATAACCAAACCAACAATGAAGATGAGAATCGATGTGAGCATATTTTTTTCCTTAAATGTATTTAACGTAAGTTGTCACCTTCAAAAGGGAAGAAGGTTTTTGCCTGTTTTGAACCGCCGAGTCGCAGAGGGCGCAGAGTTTTTAATGAATTTCTCCGTATCCTCCGCGCCTCTGCGGTAAAAATTAAGCAAGGGTAGCAACTTGGGTTATTTAATAGGCTTTTTTACCCAAGAATTTTGATGAATTCCATCAAAGACCAGCCGCCGCCTGCAATCAAAAACGCGAAATAGATGATTGTGGCAATATTGGAGAGATTTCCAAGCAAAATGAACCCGCCATCCTGTTCCATCATTCCCATTGAAAGAAAAATCAGCGCCAAAGCCGGCAGGGTATTGCTAAATGGAATGAAGCCAAACGGCGCCATGAGCAGCACCGCGGCGAGAATAAACGACAAGTGATTAAGCGTTGTCATTCCGCCTGCGGTCGTCAGCGCCTTCATGCGGTGCGGCTGACAGATTTTTTCAAAGCGGCGAACCCACACCAGCGCGCGCTTGAATCCCTCGCGCAGTTTATCGGAAGACAGTTTGCGATGCGCAATTTTTTCCGGCAGCCATATTTTTCTGGAAAACAAATTGGTGATGCCAATTAACAAAATGGCAGACCCAAACACGGTACTGACGCCGGGAATTGAAACAGGGACAAGAAAAATCAAAGACAGGAAGACCGTGAGCAGAAACAGGCTGTCCACGCCGACAATGTCCATAATGTTCACCAGCGTCACTTCCTGCGGGGGGAATGTTTCAATCATCTGTTCAATTTTTTCTCCAAGCGATTCGGGCTGCGAAGCCGCCCCTTGTAATTGCATTTCATTTGTATCTTTCATGTTTATTCCTCTTATTGACAACAACAAAGACGCAGAAACCATTCAAGATGTTTTCTGCGCCATGAAGTGTTTTGTTTTTTTGCCGTCTTGACTTAACGGATGAGGCATTATAACTTTTTGTAACAAATTTTTCCACTGAGGCTGCGTATTTTGCGCGCATCCGCAGGTTTGCCCTGCCGAATCACCAAAAAATTTAGACCATACCTAATTTGTATAGTCATCTTGTAATTTGTGTTGAAATGTGCTATTAAGAGATGAATTTCCATAAAATGTAAAGGCAGGCAAGCGGTTATGCATCGTGAGCGAGTTTCAGAAAATGTGTATTGGTTTCAAAGTGAAGTGTACGCGCAGGTCACGGCGGGGGTCATCGTCGGTCCGCAGTGGGCGGTGGCAATTGACACGCTCGCCCTGCCCGATGAAACAATGAGCATGCGCGATTTCATCGAGCGCGAGTTAAACGTTCAAGTGCGGTACGTCATCAACACGCATTACCATGCCGACCATTGCTGGGGCAACTGCTTTTTCCCCGGCGCCACTGTGATTGGGCATGAGCGTTGCCGCGAATTTTTGATTGACGTGGGCAAGCCCTCCCTTGAAAACGCGCGCAAGCAAAACCCCGCGCTGCGGCAAGTGCGAATCGTTCCGCCGCATCTGACCTTTACTTCGGGCGAGATGACCCTGCGCGTTGGCAAAAAGAATCTTATCCTGATGCCTTCCTTCGGTCACAGCGACGACGGCATTTCCGTATTGGTGGAAGAGGACCGCGTTCTCTTCGCCGGGGATGCCTTTATGCCGCTCCCTTATGTGGTGGACGGCGACATTGACGACATGATTGCCTCCGTCAAAAAAATCGGCAAGATGGGGCTGGAAAACATCATTCAAGGTCATGGCGATATTATTCTACGCGGCGAGATTGACGCGGCGGTGAAGGAAAACCTCAACTACCTTAACAACCTTAAAAAAGCGGTGAAGGCTGTCGGCAAAAAGAAAAATGCCGAAGAGCAGTTGGAAGAAATCACCATTGAAAGCTGCGGCAAGAGCCGCGTGCATTTGGGCGGTCTGGCGCAAACCCTGCACGAGCGCAACGTCCGCGCGCTGCACAGGCAAATGCACGGCGAATAAGAGCGTTAACTTCACTCTTATATTTTGCGGGTAAGATTTTTATGCGACAGTCACCTTAAGGGTGACTGTCGCATTATACAAACAATGGCAGGTACCTTATGATTTTCATTTCGATACTTTCCACATTTCTTTTGGCTGCCGTCCTACCGTTGTTTTTCAAAAAAGAACGCGGGTGGATGATTGCCCTGCTGCCGCTGGCGTTGAGCGGATATTACATCCGCCTGCTGGGGGACGCGGTGAACGGCGCGCCGCAAACGCAAGCCGCAAACTGGCTTCCGCAGTTCGGGCTGAGTCTCACCTTCCGCGCCGACGGGCTGAGCCTGCTGTTTGCCCTGCTCATCAGCGGCATTGGAACGCTGGTTGCGTTGTACGCCAGTGAATATTTGAAGAAGCATAAAGACATCGGGCGGTTTTATTTTTGGTTATTGATTTTCATGGGCGCAATGCTCGGCGTTGCGCTTTCCGATAATCTTATTTTGCTGTTTGTGTTTTGGGAATTAACCAGTTTAAGTTCGTTCATGCTGATTGGCTTTGAGCACGAGCGCGACTCGGCGCGCGCATCCGCTTTGCAGGCGCTGCTCGTCACCGGCGCGGGCGGGCTTGCCATGCTGGCGGGAATCATCCTGCTGGGAAGCATCGCGGGCGGGTACGAACTTTCGGCGTTGAAACATTCCGCCGGTTTGATTCAAGCCAGCCCGTTGTATTCCTCCGCGCTGGTGTTGATTCTGCTGGGAGCGTTCACCAAATCCGCGCAGTTTCCATTTCACTTCTGGCTGCCCAATGCAATGGAAGCGCCGACTCCGGTCAGCGCGTATTTGCATTCCGCGACGATGGTGAAGGCAGGCGTGTATTTGATGGCGCGGCTAAACCCGGCGCTGGGCGGCACTGAGTTGTGGATGATGTTAGTGGGCAGCGTGGGCGCGGCGACGATGGTGGTCGGCGCGTATCTTGCTTTCATGCAAACCGATTTGAAAAAACTGCTGGCATATTCAACGGTCAGCGCGTTGGGAACGTTGACGTTGTTGATTGGGCTTGGCGGCGAAGTTGCGATTAAATCGGCAGTGGTGTTGCTGCTGGCGCACGGCTTATACAAAGGCGCGATGTTTTTGGTGGCAGGCATCCTTGACCATGAAACCGGCACGCGCGATGTGACTCAACTTGGCGGGCTGCTGCGCGCACTGCCGTTTACCGGCGCGGCTGCGCTGGTTGCGGCGTTATCGTTTGCCGGGCTGCCTCCGCTGTTTGGGTTTATTGCAAAGGAATTAACTTACGAAAGCGGTTTGGAAGCAGGCTGGCATGTGATTGCCGCAATGGTCTTTATGGGACTTTCGGGAATCTTTGTGGCGGGCGTGGTCGGCGTTGCGCCGTTTTTTGGAAAAGAAACGCACACGCCCAAACATCCGCACGAAGCGCCGTGGCAGATGTGGATTGGTCCCGCGCTGCTTTCGGCTTTAAGTTTGCTCTTCGGGCTGATGCCGCAGCTCGCGGGCGATTGGTTGATTGCCCCTGCGGCATACGCCGCGGCGGGAGAAAAAATCAAGGTAAAGCTTTCCCTCTGGCATGGAATCAATCCCGCGTTGATTTTGAGCGTCATCACCGTGCTGCTTGGGCTGGGATTGTACGCCATGCGAAATCAAGTCCGCGCCGCGCTGCTTCAAATCCGCTGGGCGTGGGGTCCCGCGAAAATGTACGCGATTTTCATTGACGGCATGATGTCCTTTGCAAAAAATTTGACTCGCGTTTTGCAAGGCGGATATTTGCGCCGTTATATTTTGGCGGTGATTTTAACAGCAGTCATCGGCGGAAGTTTGGCATTCAGCCGTTACAACGCAAACTTTACGCCCAATTTTTCGGATATTCAATTTTACGAACTCATACCCGCTGTGTTGATTTTGGTCGGC
>DAOTZP010000438.1:0-3726 GCA_034434265.1 Anaerolineales bacterium
GAACGCTGGATATAGAACGCGCGGTTTTACTCATCAGCGATGCGTTGAAATCGCCCAACAACCGTTCGGTCAATTTAAGTCTTAACCAAACCGCCGCCGCGCGCCCAACCTTTGAAAGCTTGGAAATTCTGCTCAAGCAAATCGTCATCACCTCGCGCTTTGACGGGTTAATTGGCTTTTACATGATGGACTTGCAAACCGGGCAGGAAATTCATTTTGGAATTAACAATAAGGAAGAAGTCTCTGTCAGCCCGGTGGATATTGCCTTCACCGCTTCCAGCACCATCAAAGTGCCAATTGTGGCTTCCTACCTCATCAACAACGGCAGCGACTTAAGCCCCGAAGTCTCCGAAATCATCTCACGCGTGCTGGGAAAATCCGACAACTCCGCAACCGACCGCGTGCTGGAAAGAATTGACGTCAATATCGGACCTCTCATTATGACGAGCGACATGAAAAAAATCGGGCTGCAAAACACCTTCCTCAACGGGTTCTTCTATCTCGGCGCGCCGCCGCTTTCCCCACGCCCTATTACGCCCGCCAACTCGCGGCTGGATGTTTTTGCCGACCCCGACCCATACTCGCAAACCACACCCTCCGAAATGGGCGCGCTGCTCGCCGATATTTATCACTGCGCGCAAAACGGCGGCGGCGCGTTAATTGCCGCCTTCCCAGACAAGGTAAAACCGGAAACCTGCCAGCTGTTAATTGACTTCATGGCGCAAGACAAACTCGGCGCGCTGATTCAAGGCGGCGTGCCGGATGGAACGCTCGTGCCGCACAAACACGGCTACGTCCCCGGCAGGGATGGCACCGTGCATGACACAAGCGATGTGGGCATTGTTTACACCCCCGGCGGAAACTTCGTCATCTCCATTTTCACTTATCACCCCGTCACAAACATTTGGGACATCACCAACCCGCTGTTTGCCAATTTAACCAAAGCCGTCTATAACTATTTCAATACAACTCAATAAGCAGCCGCCCAACCTTCGGATATAATTCACACCATGAGCGCCTCGCTGGGACTTTTCCGCTTACAGCAAATTGACCGCCAGATAGACCGCGCCCGCGCGCGGCTGGACGCCATTCAACAAACCTTGCAAAACGACTCCGAACTGCGCGGCGCAGCCGAGCAAAGCCGGGCGGCGCAAGAGGCGCATTTTCACGCGGCAGGGGAACAGAAAAACATCACCGCCGAAGCGGGCGCGTTGAAAATCAAAATTCAACAAGCCGAAGCCAGCTTGTACGGCGGCAAGGTAAAAAACCCAAAAGAACTGCAAGACTTGGAACGAGAAATCGCCTCGCTCAAAAAGCACTTAACCACATTGGAAGAGCGCGAACTGGAATCCATGCTGGCATTGGAAGAACGCGAAAACGAACTGCAAAGCGCAAACGCAAACCTTGAAATCGTGCAAGCCCGCAAAAACAACGAACATAAAAACCTAATCGAAGAACAAAACGCGCTGCAAATTGAGCTGGAAAAATTCACCGAAGAACGCAGCGCCGCGCTCGCCCCCATTGACCCCGCGCTCGCCGAAATGTACGAAACGCTCCGCAAAGACAAGCGCGGAATCGCCGTTGCAGAAGTGACGGAAAACGCCTGCTCCGCGTGCGGCGCAAACATCAACGCCGCACTGACGCAAAACGCGCGTTCGGCAAAACTCGCATACTGCCCGTCTTGCGGCAGAATCTTATACGCAAAGTGACCTGCCCATGCTGATTGATACCCTTTCATTTTTTGTCGGGTTTATTTCCGCCACTGTTTTTTGGTGGCTGATGGCAAAAGCTCGCCCAATGTGGAACGAGTTAATGGAAGACATGAAAAAGCAAAGGGAGGAATCACAAGCGCGCAAAACCACCACCGTGGAAGAAAACCACCGGCGCAGCACATTGCGCCGCGCGCAGGGAATGCACCTCGCCGCGCCGCTCTTCGCGCTGGATGAAGTGCTGCGCGAGCCGCGCCTGCTCATTCCCCCTGCCACAATAGACCCCGCCGCGCCCCAAACGCAGGAAGACGTTTTCTCCCAAACCCTGCCCTACATGCCCGCATGGGCGGAAATTGCAGCCGCCTACAACGCGCCAAGTTTCACGCTTCCACAAGCGCTTTCGGGCAACGCCAACCTTGTCATCATTGGGCAGCCCGGCACGGGAAAAACCGTTGCGCTCGCGCACCTTGCCTCGCTTGCCGCCAACCGCAGCGAACAACTTAACGCACTCAAAGACTTCGTTCCGTTTCTCATCCACGTTGCAGACCTCACCCTGCCCATACCCGACCCCAAACGCGCGCTCGACCCATTAATTGATTCCGCGTCAGAACATGCGCCGCTGCTCGACTTAAACAAACTCCCCACATTCATTGAAAGCGCGTTCAAAAACGGCAAAGCCCTGCTATTGGTGGACGGCTTCGATGAAATTCCACCCGCCGAACAACAGCTCGTCACCGACTACTTCAAACTCCTCAATCAAGCATTCCCTAAAACGCGCATTGTCACCACCGGCGCGCCCGAACATCTGGATGGCTTGATAAGCATTGGCTTTGTTCCGCTTGCGCTCATGGCATGGTCGGCGCGCGATAACGAAGCCTTCATTGAACATTGGGGCGGCTTGTGGGCTGAAACCGTAGCGATGGAAAGCTTCTCGCAGGAAGGGCCCGAACCAATTGACCCGCTCGTCCTCAACGCATGGTTAAAAACCACAAGCGCGAATTTAACGCCCCTCGAACTGACTCTAAAAACCTGGGGCGCATACGCCGGGGATATTTTGGGCGCAAGCATCCTCGAAGCGCTTGCCACGCACATCCGCCGCATGATGCCCGCCAACGCGCCGCTCAACGCGCTCGAAACGCTCGCCATGCAGGTCATGCTCAGCGCGCAAACCATCTTCGACCAGCGCAAAGCGCGCGAGTGGGTCAAATCGTTTGAAATCCCCGAAGAAAAAGCCGCCGAAAGCGAATCCGCTGGCGGGGAGGAACAACCCGAAGCCAAGCCCAAAAAAGGAAAGAAGGGCAAAACCGCGCCGGTGGCAACCGGCATTCTCGGCAAAATGGCGGAAAGCGGGCTGCTGCAACTATTCGCCAACAACCGAATGCGATTCACGCACCCGGTCTTTGCCGGATACCTCGCCGGGCGCGCGCTGGCAAACTACAACGCGGATGACATTCTCACCAGCCAGCCGGAGTGGGCGGGCAAATATCTCACCATCCGCTATTTGGGAGCGCACGCCGATATTGGCAGCATTGTCAATATGATTTTGAACGCATCACAAGCGCCTTTGCATCGCCCGCTGTTTTCCGCTGCGCGCTGTCTGCGCGAAGCGCCAAAAAACGCCCCATGGCGCGGAAAAATGTTTGCCGCGCTTGCATCCATTTTGCAGGATGAAGGCTCGCCGCTTTCCCTGCGCGGACAGGCAATGGCTGCCATGGTTGTCAGCGGAGACGTAAACGCATACGCGCTGCTGCGTCAACTTGCCTCCACGCTTTCATTTGAATTGGTGCAGCTCGCCGTGCTTGGCTCCGGCGCCGCGCGCGACGCAAAAGCGGTGGAAATCATCACACGCGCCATTCAAGCCCCAAGCCTTGCTGTGCGCCGCGCCGCATGTATGGCATTGGTATCCATTGGAACAAATGAAGCCCTTGAAACGGTGGCGCACACGCTGCTAAACGGAGATGAAGACATCCGCCGCGCGGCAGCCGAAGCGCTGGCAAACGACCCGCGTGAAGGCTAC
>DAOTZP010000439.1:0-18486 GCA_034434265.1 Anaerolineales bacterium
CCAAGATTATCGCCGCGCTCTCCGCACTGCGCGATAAATTCTCCCCCGCCCCGCCGCGCAAGCATGGAAACATTCCCGTGTAAACCAGCGATTGGTAATTAATAATGAACGACCTTTCAACCTCACTATGGATTACTGTTCTGGGAATGAGTCTCGTTTTCGGCGCGATTGTTCTTCTGTGGGGGATGATGATTCTGCTCACGAAGTTCACCGCCGAGCGGGAAGACTCTGCTCCCGAACCGCCGCGCGAAGCGGACTCCCCGCAAATTGATTCTGCTCCCCAAGCGAACCTCAAGCCCCAAATTGCCGCGCTTGCCGTTGCCATTGCGCTGGCGGAACAAAACCTCTCCGCTGCACATCCGCTGGAAGAACCGCCCACGGCGATTGTCTCCGCGTGGCAGCTGGGAATGCGCACGCGCCAAATGTCGGAAAAAGGAAATTTTAGAAGACATTAAACAAAAACCTCCGAGGTCTTAAAGACTTCGGAAGTTTGGGAAAAAATTATGAACTATCAACTCACAGTAAATGGAAAAACATATACCGTCGAAATCGAAGACATCAACGCGCGACCGGTAATTGCGGTGGTGGATGGCGAACGGTTTGAAGTCAATATCGAAAACGCAAACCACACCCAGCCCGCCGCGCCCGCCCGCGTGGAGAAAAAAAACAGCCCGCCGACTCCGCCCGCAATAGTCACATCCGCGCCCAAAATCGCCGTCAGCGGAAACGTGCTAAGCGCCCCGCTGCCGGGAACAGTTACCGAAGTGTTTGTAAAATCCGGCGATAAAGTGGAAGCAGGTCAAGTATTGCTGGTGATTGAAGCGATGAAGATGAAGAACAGCATCCGTTCCACGCACAGCGGCACAATTCAAGATGTGCTGGTAAGCGCGGGGCAAAGCGTGGCGCATAAGCAGGCGCTGGTGAAGTTTGTGGAACTCGGTGAAGCCTCGTGGATGTGATTGGTGATTGGATAAACGATGAATTTGAATGAATTAATCCCCGAATTGCTTAAAGGGTTTGCTCATTTCACCATTGGCAACGGCGTGATGATATTTGCCGCGTTTGGGCTGATTTACCTTGCCGTGTTCAAAGAGATTGAACCCGTGCTGCTGCTGCCGATTGGCTTTGGATGTTTGCTGGCAAACATTCCGCTGGCGGGCATGACCGCCGCCGAAGGCATAATGGGCGCGCTGTATAACGCTGGAATCAAAACCGAATTATTTCCGCTGTTGATTTTTATCGGCGTGGGCGCAATGATTGATTTTTCTCCGCTGCTGGCGCAGCCCAAAATGGTCTTGCTTGGCGCGGCGGGACAGTTTGGAATCTTCGGAACGCTGACGCTCGCCATTTTGCTGGGCTTTCCCTTAAATCAAGCCGCGTCCATCGGAGTCATCGGCGCAATTGACGGACCCACTTCGATTTTTGTGGCAAGCAAACTCGCGCCCGAATTGCTCGCGCCGATTGCGGTGGCGGCATATTCGTACATGAGTTTAATTCCCATCATCCAGCCGCCGTTGATGCGTTTATTGACGACAAAAAAAGAACGCATGATTCAAATGGAATACACGCCCAAACCAATTTCCAAAAAGACGCTGATTCTCTTCCCCGTTGTTTTGACTCTCGTGGTCGGCTTGCTCGTCCCCGAAGCGACTCCCCTCATCTCCATGCTCATGCTGGGAAATTTGCTCAAAACCTCCGGCGTGGTGGAAAGGCTCAGCAACGCTGCGCAAAACGAAATCATCAACATTGCCACGTTATTTTTAGGGCTTTCCATTGGCGCAACCATGACCGCCGGTGACTTTCTCAACCTCGATACGGGAAAAATCATGGTCTTGGGCTTGTTCGCCTTTGCATTGGATACTGTGGCTGGCTTGCTGTTTGGCAAGTTAATGTCTGTCTTAAGCGGCGGAAAAATCAACCCATTGATTGGCGCGGCGGGCATTTCCGCTTTTCCCATGGCGGGGCGTTTGGCGGCAAAAACCGCCAATGACGAAGACCCCGATAACTTTATTCTCATGCACGCAATGGGAGCGAATACGGCGGGTCAGCTGGGCAGTGTGATTGCGGGCGGCGTTTTGCTTTCGGTGGTGAGTAAAATTTTGGGAATATAAAATCGCGCTATGCGCCAATTTGCGCTATAATGTTAAAGTTGTCTGACAAATTATTCAGGAGAACAAAATCCATGACCACGATTGATTTGACCATCCACAAAGACCGCCGCGCCCGCGCCATTCAACGCGCAAAAGAACGCAATATCATCATCCCCACCTATGCTCAAATGAAAGACCCTTCCAAAATTCCCGCAAAAATCAAAGAGGAATTAAAAGGCATCGGGCTGTGGGATATTCACCCGCGCAATTTGTTCCGCATCAACTGGCACAACGAACCCACCGCGCAAGGCGGAAACTTCGGCGGAGTCAACTACCTCGAACTTCCCTCCGCCTTGACCGGAGTCCAAGCGCGGATTATCGCCCTCGTGGGAAAGTGGTTCCCCACCGGCGCGCACAAAGTCGGCGCCGCGTTTTCCTGTCTCGTCCCGCGTCTGGTCACCGGGCAGTTCGACCCGACCACCCAAAAAGCGGTGTGGCCCTCCACCGGAAATTACTGCCGCGGCGGCGCGTATGACTCCGCCCTGTTGGCATGTGAATCCATCGCGATTCTGCCGGAGGGGATGTCGAAAGAGCGGTTCGAGTGGCTGGCAAAAGTCGCGGGGGAAACCATCAAAACGCCCGGCTCCGAATCCAATGTGAAAGAAATTTTCGACAAGTGCTGGGAGCTTCGCAACTCCGGTCAGGATTTGATGATTTTGGACCAGTTTCAGGAATTTGGAAATTACCTCTGGCATTACGAAGTGACGGGACACGCGATGGAAGAAGTGTTGAAAAAGGTCATGGGCAAGAACGACCGTTATCGCGGCATGGCGTCCGCCACCGGTTCGGCGGGGACAATTGCCAGCGGCGACTACATGAAGCAACTTTTCCCCGAAAGCAAAATCATCGCCAGCGAAGCGCTGCAATGCCCCACCCTGCTGGAAAACGGATTCGGCGCGCACCGCATTGAAGGCATCGGCGACAAGCATGTGCCGTGGATTCACAACGTCAAGAATACCGACATGGTCGTCGCCATTGACGACAACGCGGTAGTGAACATTGCGCGCCTGTTCAACGAAGAAATCGGCAAGGCGTATCTGGTCAAGCAGGGCGTTCCCGAAGAGCTCGTTGGCAAGTTGGACCTGCTCGGCTTCTCCGGCATTTCCAATGTGCTTTCCGCCATCAAAGCCGCGAAGTATTACGAAATGGGCGAGAACGACATCATGTTCACCGTGCTGACCGATTCGATGGAACTGTACCGCTCGCGCATTCACGAAATGCACGAGGAGTTTGGTCAATACACCGAAGCCAACGCCGCTGCGGACTTTGCCCGCTACCTGCGCGGACAGTCCACAGACAACTTGCTTGAACTGCGCTACACAGACCGCCGCCGCGTTCACAACTTGAAATACTACACATGGGTTGAGCAGCAAGGCAAAACCTATGAAGAAATTCAACAGCAGTGGTATGAAGATACTTACTGGACAGATGTGCAAAAGCAAGCCGATGAAATTGACGAACTGATTGTGGAGTTCAACAAGGAAACCGGGTTGGGATAAAACAAAAACCTCCGAAGTCGCGGGACCTCGGAGGTTTTTTTATACGGGGTTTATAATTGCCAAGTCATTGGAGACCGAATGGCAGGGGGAACATGCGCCAGGTTCGCTACCCAAGATTAATCCCAAGACCTGCGAGGTCTAAATATCAGGAGCACAATGACCAACATGCACTACCTTCCCGAACCGTACCGCATCAAAGTCGTCGAGCCCATCCGCTTGATTCCGCCCGAAGCGCGCGAAGCCGCGTTGAAGGAGGCGGGCTACAACCTGTTCAACATGAAAGCGGAGGACATCTTCATTGACCTGCTGACCGACAGCGGCACGGGGGCAATGAGTCAGGACCAGTGGGCGGCGCTCATGCGCGGGGACGAATCCTACGCGGGCGCGCGCTCGTATCACCGCTTGAAAGCCGCCGTCGAAGACATCTTCGGCTTCAAGTATTTTGTCCCCACCCATCAGGGGCGCGCGGCGGAAAACATCCTCGCCGCGTGTCTGGTCAAGCCGGGGATGTACGTCCCCAGCAACATGCACTTCGACACGACCGACGCGAACATCCGCGCGCGCGGCGGACGCCCGACCAACCTCGTCATAGACGAAGCCTTCGACATCGCCAACCCGCATCCCTTCAAAGGCAATATGGACATCGCCAAACTGCGCGCCTTCATCGAAACAACGGGCGTGGAGAAAATCCCCTTCGGCATGATGACCGTCACCAACAACGCGGGCGGAGGTCAGCCCGTTTCGATGGAAAACCTGAAGGCGGCGGCGGCGGCGTACCGCGAATATAAAATCCCCTTCTTCATTGATTCCGCGCGCTACGCCGAAAACGCCTACTTCATCAAACTGCGCGAGAAGGGCTACGAGAACAAGTCCGTCATCGAAATCGCGCGGGAGATGTACGCGCTCGCCGACGGCATGACCATGTCCGCCAAGAAGGACGCGATTGTGAACATCGGCGGCTTGCTCTGCCTGAACGACGAGAACCTCTTCCAGCAAATCAAAAACGAGTTGATTCTGCGCGAGGGATTCCCCACCTATGGCGGACTCGCCGGGCGCGACTTGGACGCGATGGCGGTGGGACTCTACGAAGGGCTGGACGAAGCGTATCTTGCCTCGCGCCTCTCCCAAACCGCCTACCTTGCCGCGCGGCTGAACGATGCCGGCATCCCGACCATTCAACCGGCGGGCGGACACGCCGTTTATCTGGACGCGGCGAGCGCGCTGCCTCACATCCCGCAGGCGGAGTTCCCCGGTCAAGCCTTGTGCGTGGAGCTTTACCGCGAGGGCGGCATTCGCGGCGTGGAAATCGGCTCGGTGATGTTCGCCTACCCCGACCCGGACTCCGGCAAGATGGTCTATCCCAAACTGGAGCTGCTGCGGCTTGCCATTCCGCGCCGCACGTACACGCAGAGCCACATGGATTACGTCGCTGATTGCGCCGCGAGAATCAAATCGCGGGCGGACAAAGTGCGCGGATATAAATTCACCTACGCGCCCGAACTGCTGCGGCACTTCACCGCAAGGTTCGAGCCGCTGTAAGGTCATGATTCTAAAGACCTGTCAGGTCTGCGAAGGCGTTTTGCGTTTTTGCGGATGGTAAAATAACGCCATGAGAAAATCCGCGCTGGTGAAAACGAACGTTACGCCGAGGGGCTTTCCGCCCGTCTCTGAGACCCTGCCCAAAGCGGTGAGACGGCTGGTAAGAAAACTCAAGCCCGAAAAGATTATCCTCTTCGGCTCGTATGCGTATGGGACCCCCACCCCCGACAGCGACGTGGATTTGCTGATTGTGATGAAGACGGATATCAAGCGGCAAGTGGACAGGTATGTAATGGTCTCCGAGCTGCTCAACCCGCTGCAATTTCCAGTGGATATTCTTGTGCATACGCCAAAGGAAGTCAAGCGCGAATTGAAAGGCAAGGGAAATTTCTTCATCCGTGAAGTTTTGACCAACGGAAAGGCGTTGTATGAAAGACGAAAGCGATGTTGATATTCTGGTCATGCACGCGGAAGACGATTTCGATATGATTACGCGGGCATTGCGCGGAAAAAGACCTTCCACGTTTGGGGCGTGCTTTCACGCGCAACAGTGCGCCGAAAAATATATCAAGGCAATGCTTGCGTCCAAAAATGTCAAATTTTTGCTGACTCATAATTTATCCGTGTTGAACGTGCAATGCGTTTCAGCAGGAATCAAAATAGACGTGGAAGAAAAATGGCTGGCATTATTATCCGCATACGCAGTCGCGTCGCGGTATGACAGGGAACGCATGGCTTTGGAAGACGCAAAGGAAGCGCAAGAAATTGCAAAGAAAGTCCGCAAGTTTGCAAGAAAGTTTTTGGGATTGGAAAAATGAGAAAATCCGCGCTGGTGAAAACAAACGTCTCGCCGAGGGGCTTTCCGCCCGTCTCTGAGACCCTGCCCAAAGCGGTGAGACGGCTGGTAAGAAAACTCAAGCCCGAAAAGATTATCCTCTTTGGCTCGTACGCGTACGGGACTCCCACGCCTGACAGCGACGTGGATTTGCTGATTGTGATGAAGACAAATGGCAAAGAAAAGGAAATGTACCGTGCCGCTTCCCTGCTGCTTGTGCCGCGCCAATTTCCTGTGGATATTATCGTGAAGACGCCGAAGGAAATTGACGCGGCGATGAAAGGCGGAGCGGTCAACGGCTTTTTTATCCGCGAGATGGTGAAAAAGGGGAAAGTCCTTTATGGCAGACGTAAAAGAACTTGAAAACTGGATTGCCTACGCCGAAGAAGATTTAAGCGCGGCAAAGATATTGCTGAAAAGCAAAAAGCCGTTTCTTTCCGCCGCGTGTTTTCACGCGCAGCAATGCGCCGAAAAATACCTTAAAGCATTGTTGATTTTCAAAGATTTTGATTTTCCAAAGTCGCACGACCTTGTGACTTTGGATACGTTGTGCAGCCAAAACGGAATCTTTACGGGATTTGACGCGGGCAAGTTGGCGGACTTAACCAAACACGCCGTTCACACCCGTTACCCCGGAAATCAACCGACGCCGGAGGAAGCGAAAGAAGCGATTGAACTTGCGGCGGAAATCCGCAAGTTTGCAAGAAAGTTTTTGGGATTGGAAAAATGAGAAAATCCGCGCTGGTGAAAACGAACGTTACGCCAAGGGGATGTATGCCTGTGGCTCAAACCCTGCCCAAAGCGGTTAAGCGCTTGGCGCGAAAACTTAAGCCAAAGAAGATTATTCTCTTCGGCTCATATGCGTACGGGACTCCCACCCCCGACAGCGACGTGGATTTGCTGATTGTAATGAAGACGGATATCAAGCGGCAAGTGGACAGGTATGTGATGGTCTCCAATGTGCTTTACCCACGCGAATTTCCAGTGGATATCATCGTCAAAACTCCAAAAGAAATTGAAGCCGAATTTAAGAAAAAAGGCAATTTTTTTATGCGCGAAATTTTAACCAAAGGGAAGGTTTTGTATGAGCGAATCAAATAATCCGCTGGACTGGGCGCAATATGCCGAAGAAGATTTAATCATGGCAAAAAGCGCCATAAAACGCGCCAAGCCGTTGACCAGCTCAGCCTGCTATCACAGCCAGCAATGCGCGGAAAAATACCTGAAAGCAATCTTGATTTTTAAGAATCTTGAATACCCAAAGACGCATGATTTAATGATGCTCGATAAACTGTGCAATGAGGCGGGAGTGTTCACAGGGTTTACAAAAGAAAACATGGGACGCTTGTCAGGGTACGCCGTTCACACCCGCTACCCCGGAAATCAACCGACGCCGGAGGAAGCGAAAGAAGCGGTTGAACTTGCGACGGAAGTCCGCAAGTTTGCAAGGAAGTTTTTGGGATTGAAGTAAACCATCCGCGAATAGACACTATCGGAAATTAAAATTGTCATTTCGACGAGCCGCAAAGCGGCGAGGAGAAATCCCGGCGCAGCCAAATAAAGATTTCTCGCTGTCGCTCGAAATGACACAAGACATTTTTTCCGATAAAGTCTAACATCAAACGAATACTCGAATGAATCTCCAATCTCCAATCTCCAATCTCCAATCTCCAATCTCTAATCTCTAATCTCTAATCTCTAATTACCAATTACCATTATGCCCCTCACCCCCTTCTTTTCCCCGCGCGGCGTCGTTGTCGTCGGCGCGTCCACCTCTCCCGAAAAACTCGGTTACGGCGTCGCGCGCAATTTAATTCAAAGCGGATACGCGGGCGCGATTCATTTCGTCGGGCAAAAGCGCGGAACACTCTTCGACCGCCCGATTTACGTCAGCCTCGAAGAAGTCCCCGACCCTGTGGATTTGGCGGTTCTCATCGTCCCCACCCAGGCGACTCCGCAAACGATTGAAGCGTGCGGAGCGCGGGGAATTCCAGCCGCGATTATCGTCTCCGCCGGATTCCGCGAAACGGGCGCGGAAGGCGCGGAACTCGAAAAGCAATGCGTGGAAATCGCCCGCAGATATAACATGCGCCTGCTCGGTCCCAACTGCATCGGCACGCTCGATACGCATCTGCCGCTGGATACCACCTTTTTGCAGCCGCCCATGCCCGCGCGAGGGGAGATTGGCTTCATCTCCCATTCGGGCGCGTTTTGCGCCGCCATTGTTGATTGGGCGCGCTGGCAGGGGCTGGGCTTTTCGCAAATCGTCAGTCTCGGCAACCAAGCCGATGTGAATGAGACAGATGCCTTGCCCGAACTCGCAAAAGACAAAAACACAAACGTCATCGTCATGTACCTTGAAAGCGTCGCGGACGGTCGGCGGTTTGTTAAGGCTGCAAGCGAAGTCACAAAACGCAAGCCCGTTATTGCGCTGAAGGTTGGAAGATTTGAAGCGGGACAAAAAGCCGCCGCCTCGCACACGGGCGCGCTGGCTGGCGCGGAAGCCGCCTTCGACGCCGCCTTTGCCAAGTGCGGCGTCCTTCGCGCCGATACCGCCGAGCAGATGTTCGATTGGGCGCGCGCGCTCGCGGCTTGCGCGGAGCGTCTGCCGAAGGGAAACCGTATGGCGGTTTTGACCAATGCGGGCGGACCGGGAGTCATCGCCGCCGACGCGCTGGAAATGAACGGGCTGAGTCTTTCCCCGCTGGAAGAAAAAACGCGGGCGGAACTCGCCTCGATATTGCCGCCCTCGGCGAGCGTTCACAACCCCGTAGATATGCTCGCCTCCGCCTCGCCTGAAACGTACGCAAACAGCCTGAGCCTTTTGCTGCAAGATGCAACCGTAGATGGCGTGATGGTCATTCTTCCGCCGCCGCCGATGTTCAAAACCGTGCAAGTCGCCGAAGCGATGATTCCGCTGATTGCAAAATCAAACAAGCCCGTTGTGATTGCGCTCATGGGTTCAACGTTAATTGAAGAAGCGCAAAAATCATTTCAACGCGCAAACGTGCCAGCCTACCCCTTCCCCGAAAGAGCCGCATCAGCGCTGGGCGTGTTGGCAAAACGAGCAAAATTTTTAACCACAGAAAACACAGAGAATAAAAAAATTGTCTGCGTGGACTCTGTGAACTCCGCGATTAACCTTGAGCAACTGCTCACCGCGTATGAAATTCCCGCCGTGCCAATCAAACTTGCCAAAGATGAACATGAAGCCGCGAAGATTGCGGAAGAATTAACTTTCCCGGTGGTGATGAAAATTGCCTCGCCGGATATTTTGCACAAGTCCGATATGGGCGGCGTGCTGCTAAACCTCAAGGACGCGGAAGAAGTAAAAACCGGCTTTAGTCTTTTGATGGAACGGGCAAAGCAAGCCGCGCCCAACGCAAAGATTGAAGGCGTGAACATTCAACATCAAGTTGGGCAGGGACAGGAAGTGATTATCGGCATGACGCGCGACCCGCTGTTCGGGGCGTTGATGATGTTCGGCTCCGGCGGCGTGGAGGTGGAGGGACTGCGCGACGTGGCGTTTGCGCTTGCCCCGCTGAACCAAGCCGAAGCGGAGGAAATGCTCCGCGCTACTTGGGCGGGCAGAAAACTAAAAGGGTTTAGAAATATTCCGCCAGCGGATGAACAATCTGCGGTGGAAGTTCTCATCAAATTATCGCGGCTCGCTTGTGAACATCCCGAAATCGAAGAAATTGAAATCAACCCGCTGCGCGTTTTTTCGCAAGGCGCGGCGGCGGTGGATGTTCGGGTAAAATGGCGGGCATGATTACCGTTTCAAATTTAACGTATTATCCAATCAAAGCCTGCCGCGGGTTTGATGTGACGGAGGCTTTTATCGAGCGCATGGGGCTGGCAAACGACCGCCGCATGATGGTGACAACGCCCGATGGCGGGTTTTTGACTCAGCGCGAACATCCCAAACTGGCATTAATTACGCCAACCTTAACAAATGACGTGGTCACTCTTTCCGCGCCGAACTTTGATTCAATTCGCATTGCCGTTCAAACATCAGGCGCAATTTTCCCCGTGAACATTTGGAAAAGCGAAAATGTCGCGGCGGTGGACCAAGGCGATGACGCGGCGCAATGGCTCTCGGATTGGCTGGGCGTTTCGGTTCGGCTGGTTCATATTGCGGATGGATATAAACGCCGATTAAATCCAGAATACGCGATTAATGCCGATGACCATACAGGCTTTGCGGACGGCTACCCGATTTTGATAGTTTCAGAAGAATCGCTGAATGACTTGAATTCAAAACTGGAATCGCCCGTGCCGATGAACCGCTTTCGCCCGAATCTTGTCGTAAAAGGCTGCAAGCCGTTTGCGGAAGATACATGGAAGCGCGTCAAAATTGGCGATGTGGAAATGGCGCTCGTCAAGCCTTGTCCGCGCTGCGTGGTGACAACGATTGACAAAGAAACGCTGGCGAAAAACAAAGAGCCATTAAAGACGCTGAACACCTACCGCAGGCATGAACTCGGCGCAATTTTCGGCATGAACGCCATTCCGTTGAATGAAGGAAAAATTGAAGTGAATATGGAAGTGGAGGTTTTGGCGTGACTCATCCCCTCACCCCAGCCCTCTCCCAAAAGGAGAGGAGATTTTCGCGCAGGGATTTTTTGAAACTGGGCGGCGCGGCTGTGCTGGCAATGGCTGGGGCGCGTTTTATTGCGCGCGCGCAAGAGGAAGACTTAAGTTTTCGCTTTACCGCGCCGTTAATTTGGCACGGCACGCGCAGGTATAAAAACCTTGCCATCACCTATGATGACTGCAATTCGCTTGTGCGATTAAAAAAAATCGAAGCGCTGCTGGATGAATTCCCCGAATTCAAAGTGACCTTCTTCCCCATCGGGCTGAAAATTCCCGATTTGGAAAATCAGGAAAAAGGGCTGTGGAAACGACTGGTGGAAAAAGGTCACGAAATTGGCTATCACACCTACGAGCATGTGAATATTCAGGTGATGTCCCCGCCTGCCGCATTGATGGATTTTGACCGGTGGCAGTCCGCGCTGGTGGACGCGCTGGGAACAGATTACCCGACGCGATTCGTCCGCCCGCCATATAACATTCTCAGCCCGACGTTGGACATCCTGTGTCAGGAGCGCGGCTTGGTCGCCGCGCAATTTTCGGTGGGAGGCGGCGGCGCGCCCGATGTGGTTTTGCGCGCAATTCAAAAAGCCAAAGGCGGCGATATTGTGCAAATGCACGTCCGCACGGAAGATTATGAATCGAGCAAACTTGCGCTTCCGTGGCTGAAAGAAAATGAATGGAACTTGGTGACGATGAGCAAGTTATACGATGATTATTTGCGCGAGCAAGTCAACCCCGATGGCTGTGATGTAATTGCAGGCGGCGGGCTGACAAGAACATGCGTGGAGTAGATAGTAATTGGTAATTGGTCACTGTTGTTTGAACCGCCAAGGCGCAGAGTTTTTCATGGTTTTCTCTGTGTCCTCCGCGTCTCGGCGGTAAACATGAGAGGTGGCAGCAACTTGGGTTATTTACCAATTACCGCGCTTGCGTATTTATCCGCGAACAAGGCGGGCTGACCGCCGGTATGCCAAAACAAGACCGTTTCATCCTTTTTGAAGAATCCCCTGCGAATTAAATCAATCATCCCCGCCGCGGCGCGTCCCGTATAAACCGGGTCGAGCAGCAAGCCTTCGCTGCTTGCAAACAGGTGAATGGCTTCGCGTTCCGCTTCGCCGAACACGCCATAGCCCGCCTGACAGTAATTTTCGTTGGCAAGCACATCATCGGGCGTGAAGTGAATGCGCGTTCCGAATTTTTCGCTGGCGCGTGAAGCGAGCTCCGATACGTTGTGTTTAATTTCAATCTCCGGCTCGTCAATGCTGATTCCCAAAATGCGTCCTTTGTAATTGAAGAGCCGCTGTCCCAGCACAAAGCCCGCGTGCGTGCCTCCGGAAGATGTGCCGAATACAATCCAATCGGCGTGGATGTTTTGCTTCACAAACTCTTCCACTGCAAATGCGTATGCCAGCGCGCCCGTAGGAGAAGACCCGCCATACGGAACGAGGTACGGCTTCCTTCCCGCCGCGATGGCATTTTCGTATGTCTCCTGCAAAATTCTGTCGCGGTTTTTGCGGTCCGGCACGGTGATAATCTCCGCGCCGAAAAGTTGGTCAAGCAAAAAATTAGCCGAAGGCTGGCTGGGCGTTTCGCCCGTGAGGACGAGCGCGCAATCAAATCCAAACCGCGCGGCGGCAGCGGCGGTTTGGCGGCAGTGATTGGATTGAATCGCGCCCGCCGAGATGAGCAAATCCGCGCCGAGTTCGCGCGCCTCGGCGGCGAGAAATTCCAGCTTGCGGGTTTTGTTTCCGCCAAAGGCGAGTCCTGTTTGGTCGTCGCGCTTGACTAAAATTTTGGGACCGCCAAGCGTTTTGGTCAAACGCGGAAGTTCTTCAATCGGCGTGGGCAGGTGGGCAAAGTGAAAGCGGGGGATGGCGTAGGTCATGAGAACTCCTTTGGTTGTAATTGGTAAACTGTAATTGGAGATTGGTAATTACCATTTAACCCAAGTTGCTACCCTTGCTTAATTTTTACCGCAGAGGCGCGGAGGACACGGAGAAATTCATTAAAAACTCTGCGCCCTCTGCAACTCGGCGGTTCAAAACAGGCAACATCCTTCTTCCCTTTTGAAGGCGGCAACTTGCGTCATTTACCAACCTCTAGTTACCTTCGATTCTTTGTTTCGTTTTTTCTTTCCCTCTCAACCGCATCACATCCAGCACGCGCGGCATGATGTCGGTGTACAGGTTGTACCAAAGTTTGTTGGGAGCAAAATCATACGCGCCGAGCGTGCGAATCACTTCGCCGCCCAAGCCTTCCTTAAACCGATACACGCCCCACATCGAATCGCTTTCATCAAAAATTTCCGGCGCGCCCCATAAATCATACGCGGCGCAGCCATTTTGCTTGGCGCGTTTCATCGCCTCCCATTGCAGCAGGTAGGCTGGCATTTTTTCGCGGTGCAAATTGCGCGACATGCCATAGACATAATACGCGCGCCCCGCAAAGATAAAAAGAAAAATCGCGGCGACGGGTTCGGAATCCACTTCGGCGATTAAAGGAACAGCAAATGGTAATTGGGAATTGGTCATTGATTGACGCGCAAAAGTTTTCCAAACGGTCATGTAATAATGTTCATCGCGGATGACAAAGCCGTCGCGCACGGAAGTCTCGGCATACATTTTATACAGCATGGAAAAATCCGCTGGCGTGCCAACACGAACCGTCACGCCTTTTTTTTTCCGCAAGGCGAATGTTGTAACGCGTCTTTTGTTTCATACGCATCAAGATTTCCTCTTCGCTTGCGGACAAATCCACAATGACCGTATTGCGGAATTGAATCTGCCCGGCGGAAAACTTCCACCCGCGCCGCGTTAATTCTTCGGTGACGGCTTTTCCTGTTTCCTCGTTCACCTCCCCCGCCTGAGCAGGGACTCCGCGTCCCAGCACAACATCGGGGTCAATCTTCAAAAAGATTCCGCCGTGCTGTTTTGCAAAAGATTGCAAGTCATTCAACACACGGGTTTTTAAGGAAGCATTTGCCCAATCCATTAGCGGACCTTTGGGGCTGTATAACACGCTCAAACGGGCAGCCATGCCGCGGCGGAGGATTTGACGCTTGAGAATGAGCGCGGCGGCAACACAGCGATTGGAGATTGGTAATTGAAGATGGGTGGAGACGTGAAATTTTCCATCCTCCGTCCAAACGGCGTAATAGGGAATCCAGCCGTATTTTGCTTTAACCTGCGCCCACTCATCGGTTTGTAAAAAATGCGGGCTGGGAAGTTGCGAAATGATTTGATTCCAATGTTGTGAAGCGTTTTGCATAAAGTAATTGTAACGGCAATTTCATTTTTAATTTGACGCAACCCGCGCCTTGCGGTTAAACTTGGCGCAATTCTATGAATCCCGTCAAATCAAAGAGTTTGATGGGACCGCGAACCCGGAGTTCCCCCCATGATTTTCAACAACCGAATACGTCCGCAAAGTTTGAACGCGCTCGCGGAAGTAAAATACCAGCCCTTCTGGCTGGATGATTCCGCGCGCCCCGCGCCAGCCCCCGCATTAACCCAAACCATCTCCGCCGACCTTGCCGTCATTGGCGCGGGATTCACCGGCTTGTGGACAGCGCTGATTGCCAAGCAGGAAAACCCAGCCCGGCATGTCGTCGTCCTCGAAGGCGGCGAGGCGGGCATTGGCGCAAGCGGGCGCAACGGCGGATTTATGGCGTCCTCGCTCACCCACTCGTTTCAAAACGGCAGAAACCGCTGGGAGAAAGAGTTATCCAAAATCATTGCGCTGGGACATAAAAATTTGGATGAGATTGAAGCAACGATTAAGAAGTTCAACATCGAATGCGACTTCATCCGCCCCGGCGAAATCAACGTGGCGCTGGAAGCGCATGAGGTGGAAGAATTGCGCGGGGAAGCCGAAGAAGCCTCGCGGTATGGGGAAAATCCGCGCTTTTTGAATCAGGAAGAAGTCCGCGCCAGAGTCAACTCTCCCACCTATCTGGCGGGGCTGTACGACCCCGCCGTGGCAATGGTCAACCCCGCAAAATTGGTCTGGGGATTGAAACGCGCGTGCGAATCATTGGGCGCGCAATTTTATGAAAACACCAAAGTAACAAACTTGGAAGAAAGCGGCGCGGGCATTATCATCAAAACTCCTTATGGGCAAGTGAATGCAAAAAAAGCCGCGCTCGCCACCAACGCCTTCCCTCCGCTGCTAAAACGTCTTTCGTTTTATATTGTGCCGGTCTATGATTATGTGCTGATGACCGAACCGTTGAGCAAAAGCCAGCGCGAAGAAATCGGCTGGAAAAACCGCGAAGGGCTGAGCGATAACGGAAATCAATTTCATTATTACCGCACCACCGAAGACGGCAGAATTTTATGGGGCGGCTATGACGCGATTTATTACAAAAACAACCAAGTCGCGCCGCAGTTGGAAAATCACCCCGAAAGTTTTGCGCGGCTTTCGGAGCATTTCTTTCAAACCTTTCCGCAGTTGGAGGGGTTGAAATTCACGCACGCATGGGGCGGCGTGATTGATACCTGCTCGCGCTACACCGCGTTTTGGGGAAAAGCCATGCGCGGCAAACTGGCGTATTCCTTGGGCTACACCGGGCTGGGCGTGGGCGCTTCGCGCTTTGGCGCGCTGGTGATGTTGGACCTGTTGGATGAAAAACAAACCGAACGCACCGCGCTGCAAATGGTAAAGCAAAAGCCATTCCCATTTCCGCCTGAGCCGTTCCGCGCGCCCATCATCAACTTTACGCGCTGGTCGCTCGACCAAGCCGATAAAAACGCGGGCAAAAGAAATTTATGGCTGCGGACTCTCGACGCGCTGGGCTTGGGGTTTGATTCGTAACAAATCGCTGGAACCGGGGGTGATTTCGATTTAGTTATTTCTTTTTCCTGCGAAGGAAAAGCGGCAAACTGGTAATGAGGACAATCAACACGCCCATCACAAAGATGCCGTCTGTTGAGCCGATGATGGAATTATCTTCGGCGGCTTGGGGCGGGGGCTGCGCCGTTGAAGCAGCTTGCGCGCAGCTCGTTAAGGCAATTAAAAGAAACATCAAAAGCAGGAGCAGGGAAAAATTTTTGGGTTTCATGGGGCGATTGTAGCACATTCACCTTTGTCTCATCTTGCGCTTGAAATGTTGACAATTTTCGTAAACGTATGTACTTTTTTGCACTTATGATTTATAATGCCAAATTAATGTTTGCTGGCGGGGTTCAGTAAACATCAGGTATATGAAACAGGATTTTTCTACGCCTTTATTTTCTTCTTCCCCCGTCCTGATGTGTATCGGGACGTGTTTTGTGTTTGCATCACATCGTTAATCCAAGCATGGCGCCGCCGCGCATTTCGCGTTTGGCGGCGTTTCGCTTAAGTTCAATCCTAGGAGCATCCATGTTCAAACGATTTTTTGACTGGCTAAAGCAGCCGCTGGGTTTAATTGCGGTGGGAATCGTGGCGCTGGCGGTGTTCAGCGTTGCGGTATATGGCATTTACCTCACCCAGCAGCCGCCCGAACAGCCCATCCAATTCCCGCACCGCACGCATATTGCGTTTGGCATTCAATGTTTGTACTGCCATCCGGGCGCAACGCGCGGACCTGCTTCCGGCATTCCCTCGCAGGAAAAGTGCTGGGGATGTCATCAGCAGATTGCCAAGACGAACACCAGCGCGCTGCTTGCGCCATTAAAGCAGGCGGTGGAAAGCGGCACGCCCATTCAATGGGTTCCTGTGGCGCAAGTGCCGGACTTCGTGCAGTTCAATCACCGCGCGCATATTGCGGCGGGCAAAAACTGCGAAGACTGTCACGGCGATATGACCCAAATGACCATTGCGGAAAACCCGCAAGTGTTCAACATGGGTTGGTGTTTGGACTGCCATAAACAGAGCGCAGGCGATAACAAGGAATTGTTAATCAAGCTCAGCGACTGCGGCACATGCCATTATTAAACCGGTGAAAAGGAAAACAACTATGAGCAACAAATTTTCCCGGCGTGATTTTCTTAAACTGACCGGCGTGGGCGCGGCGACAACCGCCGTCCTCACGGGCTGCGGTCCGGCTTCGCGCTATGTCAAACGCGAGCCGTACATGGAAATGCCCGAATACACCTACAACGGAATC
This sequence comes from Anaerolineales bacterium, assembly GCA_034434265.1. Lineage (GTDB taxonomy): Bacteria > Chloroflexota > Anaerolineae > Anaerolineales > Villigracilaceae > Villigracilis. The sequence goes on from DAOTZP010000439.1 coordinate 16,708, forward strand.
AGCACCTATTACGCCACCACCTGCCGCGAATGCGCGGCGGGCTGCGGGTTGGTCGTCCGCACCTATCAGGGACGCGCGATTAAGACCGAAGGAAACGCAAACAACCCGCTTAATCTCGGCAAGACCTGCGCGCGCGGTCAAGCCACTTTGCACGGTCTGTACAACCCCGACCGTGTCACCGACCCGATGAAAGGCGAAAGCAAAATTTCATGGGACGAAGCGACGCAAACAGTTGCAGACGCGCTTAAGAATAACAAGCCCGGCGAAATCGCCTTCCTGTTGGGACTCGCCCCCGACCATTTGTTTGACTTTGTTTCCGACCTTGCGGACGCGGCTGGAATCAACCCGCCAGTTCGGTTTGGCGCGCTCGGCATGTACGAATCCCGCGCCACGCTGAGCAAAGCCGCAGAGTCGCTTTTTGGTCAAGCCGCCATGCCTTTCTTTGATGTGGGCGGCGCGGACGTTGTCCTTTCGTTTGGGGCAAACTTCCTCGAAACATGGCTCTCCCCCGTTTCTTACACGCGGGCGTTTGCCGGTTTGCGCGAAGGCAAAACCAAACTGCGCGGGCGCTTCATTCAAGTGGAAGCGCGCATGTCCGCCACCGCCGCCAAAGCCGACTTGTGGATTCCCGCCAAACCGGGCAGCGAAGCGCTGCTGGCGCTGGCAATCGGCAAGTTGACGCTTGAAATGCGCGGCGTGCAAATGCCTGCGGCATTTGCAAAAGTCAACCCGAAGGAAGCCGCCGAAACAGCAGGCATTGAATTTGAACTGTTGGAAAAAGCCGCGGAGATGTTTGCCCGCTCCAGCGCCCCGCTTGCCATCCCCGGCGGCGCGGCGCTGGGTCAAAGCAACGGTCTTGCGGTTGCGGAAGCCGTGCTTGCCTTGAACTCCATTTCCGACAACTTGGGCAAAGCCGGGGGCGTGTTCCTCTCCGCGTTGGCGCCCATGCAGGCGGAATATCAGCGCGGCGCATCGGCACAGGAAATGCAATCCTTCATTCAAAATATGAAGGATGGAAAATACAAAGTATTGTTCATTCACGGCGTGAACCCCGTGTTTGAATTGCCCGCCGCGTTTGGTTTCAAAGAAGCAATGAAGAATGTGGAAACGGTCATCTCGTTTGCGACCTTCCCCGATGAAACCGCAAAAGAAGCGGATTACGTCTTCCCTGACCATCACGGTTTGGAATCATGGGGCTACCAACGGGTATTGACCGGCACGGCGCAATCCGTGCTTTCGGGCGCGCAGCCTGTGGTTTCGCCGTTCTACAACACCAAGGCGACAATTGACGTGTTGCTGGCGGCGGGTCAATTGGCGGGCGGAAGTTTCGCGCTGCCGTTTGCGGATGAAGTTGCGTACCTGCAAAGCAAAATCGCCCCGTTAATGAATGAAGCGGACGGCTTCTTCTCCGCCGCGGATTTGAACACCTTTACGGCAATGTTCCAGCAATATGGCGGATGGTGGAAGACCACCGAAAGCCGCGGGACGCCGCAATCTTCCGGCTTGTTGAGCAAAGACATCAAAGCCGAAGAAGCCAAACACGCGGGCGAAGGCGAATTTTTCTTTGTGCCGTTTGTTTCCCCCACGCTGGCTGAAGCCGGCGCAAACAAGCCATGGCTGCAAGAGCTCCCCGACCCGACAACCACCGTCATGTGGAACAGCTGGCTGGAAATGAACCCCGAAACCGCGCACGAACTTCACATAGAAGATGACGATGTTGTGAAAGTCATCAGCGAATTTGGCGAAGTGGAACTGCCCGTTTATAAATATCCCGCCATT